>NZ_JBEYKR010000028.1:0-53381 GCF_040703535.1 Streptomyces sp. NPDC007346 | reverse complement strand
TGCACGGCGAGCGCGCGGGAGGTGGTGCCGGCGGCGCTGGTCCTGTCGAGGATGCGTACCGAGATGCCCAGCTTGACCGCGCATCGGCTACGGCCGCACCACGATCTTGCGCCCCACCCCGGCCTTGAACTGGTCGATCGCCGCCGGGTACTGCTCCAGCGGCAGCCGGTCGCTGATGAAGACGGCCGGGTCCAGCACACCGCTCGCGAAGAGCGCGGCGGCCCGCTCGTAGCTGTGCAGGACCGCCATCGAACCGGTGATGGTGATCTCCTGGTTGTAGATCCGGTAGGGCTCGATGACCGCCGTGGTGGCGTAGTCGGCCACCCCGAACTGGAGGAACGTGCCGCCCTTGGCGACGCGGCCCAGGCCGTCCTGGATGGCCCCCGCGTTCCCGGTGGCGTCGATGACCACGTCCCAGCCGCCGGGGCGGTCCAGCTCCTCGGCGCGGGCAGCCGCCCCCGTGCAGCCGAGGAGCTTCGCGGTCTCCAGGCGCCGCGGGTTGACGTCCAGGACCTCCACCGACGCGGCGCCCGTGCGCTTGGCCAGCTCCAGCATCATCAGGCCCATCGTGCCGGAGCCGTAGATCAGCACCTCGGCGCCCAGGTTGCCGTTGAGGACGTCGTAGCCGCGCACCGCGCAGGAGAGCGGTTCGATCAGGGCCGCGTCCCGTACGTCGACGTGTTCGGGCAGTTTGACGCAGTTGGCGACCGGGGCGACGGCGAACTCGGCCGCACCGCCGGGGACCGTGACGCCGATCGCGGCCCAGTTGTCGCAGAGGTTGCCGCGGCCGGAGCGGCAGTAGCGGCACTCGTGGCAGTGGAGCGAGGGATCGACAGCCACATTCTCGCCGACGGCCAGCTCGGTGACGTCGGCGCCGACCGCGACGATCTCGCCGGCGAACTCGTGGCCGGGGACGATCGGCAGGGTGGGGGCGAACTCCCCCTGGAGGATGTGGAGATCGGTGCCGCAGAGTCCGCAGGACGCCACCTTCACGACCACGTCCCGCCGGCCGGGCGTGGGGTCGTCGACCGTGGTGACGGAGACCTTGCCGGGGGCCTCGACGATGGCTGCCCTCATTTGACTGCTCCCAAGGAAAGGCCCTGGACGAGTTTGTCCTGGGCGGCGTAGCCGGCGATGAGCACCGGCAGGGACACGACCACCGACGCCGCGCACAGCTGGGCGAGGAAGAGGCCCTGGCTGGTGACGAAGGTGGTCAGGTGGACGGGTGCGGTCCCGGCGACCACGCCGGTCAGCACCCGGGCGAACAGCAGCTCGTTCCAGCTGAAGATGAAGCAGATCAGAGCCGTGGCGGCGATGCCGGGGGCGGCGACCGGGGCGACGACCCGGCCGAGCACGGTGGGCAGCTTCGCTCCGTCGACCTGGGCCGCCTCGATGATGGAGACGGGGACGTCGGCGAGGAAGGACTGCATCATCCACACCGCGATCGGCAGGTTCATCGAGGTGTAGAGCAGGACGAGCAGCCAGATGTTGTCCAGGAAGCCGGTGTTCTTCGCGAACAGGTAGATCGGCAGCAGTCCGGCGACCACCGGCAGCATCTTGGTGGAGAGGAAGAAGAACATCACGTCGGTCCACTTGCGCACCCGGCGGATGGAGAGCGCGTACGCCGCCGGAAGCGCCAGCAGGAGGACCAGCACGGTGGAGAACACCGACGCCATCAGGGAGTTGACCAGCGGCGGCCAGGGGGTCGGGCCGCCTCCGCCGCCGAAGAACGTCCGGTAGCCGTCGAGCGTCAGCGCGGCCGCCAGGGAGGGCGGGTTGGTCGCCGCGTCGGCCTCCGAGTGGAAGGAGGTGAGCACCATCCACAGGGCGGGCAGGCAGAAGACCAGGCCCACGGCCCAGGCGGCCAGGCCGAGGGCGGTGGAGCGCCTGCGGGCCCGGTTCGCCGGGGCGGTGGCCTTCGCGGTGGCGCGGGTGCGGGTCGGTGCTGCGGTCGAGGCGCTCATGCGCGGCTCGCCTCCTCACGGAAGAGGGAGGAGACCACCCGGAGCGCGAACGTCGCGATGATCACGGTGCCGATCACCACGACCACGCCCACGGCGGACGCCAGTCCGTACTCATGGGCCCGGTAGAAGGTCTCGTAGACGGTGTACGGGAGGTTGGCGGTGCCGAGGCCGCCCGCGGTGATGGTGAAGACGGCGTCGAAGTTCTGCACGATGTACACCGAACCCAGCAGGACGCCGAGTTCGAGGTAGCGGCGCAGATGGGGCAGGGTGAGGAAGCGGAACATCTGCCAGGCGCCCGCGCCGTCGAGCCGGGCGGCCTCCATCATCTCGGCGGGGCGGCTCTGCAGTCCGGCCAGCAGGATCAGCATCATGAACGGGGTCCACTGCCATACGAGGGCGGCGGCGACCGCCATCAGGGGCATCTCGGAGGTCCACTCCGGCTGGACCATGGAGTCGATGCCGAAGAGATTCCCGAACCAGGTCAACGCCCCGTTGAACAGCCCGTATTCGGGGTTGTAGAGGGCGTGCTTCCACAGCAGCGCCGCCGAGACCGGCACGATCAGGAACGGGGTGATGAGGAGGGTGCGGACGAAGCCCCGGCCGAAGAACGTGCGGTCGAGCAGCAGGGCGAAGGCGAGGCCGAGGACGACGCTCACGATGACCACGGTGGCGGTGAGCAGGACGGTGGTCACCACCGAGTCGCGCAGGGCCGGGTCGGTGAAGACGGAGCCGTAGTTGGCGAAGCCGGTGAAGTGGCGCTGGTCCGGCTTGAGCGAGTTCCAGTCGAAGAAGGAGATCACCAGCGTGGCCACGAAGGGCAGTTGGGTGACCACGATCAGGAAGACGAGGGCGGGCAGGAGCGGTGCGCGGGTCGCCCAGGCCTTCGCTTTGCTGCCCGTGGGGCGCTTGCCCGATGGGGCGGGACGGGGCGGGGTCGGCCGTACCGCGGTGGTGGTGGTCATCGGTACTCCTCCGCGACCTTCTCGGCCAGCTTCTGGGAGGTGGCGAGTGCGGTGTCCACCGACTGGCGGCCCGCGATGGCGGCGCTGATCTCCTGCGCCACCTTGGTGCCGAGGTCGGTGAACTCCGGTACGCCGACGAACTGGATGCCCGCCGTGGGACGCGGCTGGGTGCCGGGGTTGTCGGGGTCGGCCTCGGAGATGGCCTGCTGGGTGACGTCCGCGAACGCCCCTGCTTCCTTGCGGTAGTCGGGGTGGGCGTAGGTGGACGCGCGCTTGCCCGCCGGGACGTTGGACCAGCCGCTGGTGGCGCCGACGAGTTCCTCGTACTCCTTGCCGGAGGCCCAGGAGATGAACTTCCAGGCGTCGTCGGCCTTCTTGGAGGCGTTCTGCATGCCCCAGGCCCAGGTGTAGAGCCAGCCGGAGCTGTCGGTCCGCTCGACGGGGGCCGGTACGTACCCGATCTTGCCCTTGACCGGGGAGCCCTTGGCCTCCAGCGATCCGGCGCCCGCGGTGGCGTCGTACCACATGGCGGTCTTGCCCTGGGTCATGTTGTTGAGGCACTCGGCGTACCCGGACTGCGGGGCGCCGAGCTGTCCGTGCTTGCGCACGAGGTCGACGTAGAACTTCGTCGCCTTCTTGAACTCCGGTGCGGTCAGCTGCGGTTGCCAGTCCTCGGTGAACCAGGTGCCGCCCATGGTGTTGACGACGGTGGTGAGCGGGGCGATGACCTCACCCCAGCCGGGGAGCCCGCGCAGGCAGATGCCCTTCATCCCGCGCTGCGATCCGTCGGTTTTCGCGGCGAGTTCGGCGACCTCCTCCCAGGTGGGCTTGGCGGGCATGGTGAGCCCTTCCTTCTCGAAGACGTCCTTGCGGTACATCAGGAAGGAGGACTCGCCGTAGAAGGGCTGGGCGTAGAGCTTGCCGTCCTTGTGGGTCAGCGACGCGCGCAGCGGCGGGAGGATGTCCTGCTGGTCGAAGTCCGGGTCGGCCTCGACGTATGCGTCCAGCGGGCGGAGCCAGCCGTTCTCGGCGAAGAACGGCAGCTCGAAGTTGGAGATGGTGGCGATGTCGTACTGACCGGCCTGGTTGGAGTAGTCCTGGCTGATCTTGTCGCGGACGTCGTTCTCGGGCAGCACCGTGAAGTGGACGGTGATGCCGGTCTCCTTGGTGAAGTGCTCCTTGGTCAGCTTCTGCAGTTCGACCATCTGCGGGTTGTTCACCATCAGGACGTTGAGGGCGTCACCGCCCCCGAAGGAGGTCCCGCCCGCTCCGGCGCAGCCGGTGGCGAGGAGGGCGAGTGCCGTGGCCACGGCGGCGGCGCGCGGCAGGCGGCGTGGTCCGTGGCGTCGGCGGGGGTGGTGGCGCATGGGGACTCCTGATCAGTCGTAGCGGCTCGGTGATCGGGTCGGGCCGAGGCGGCAAGGGGATGCCGGAGGCGTACGGGGGCAGGACGGACCGCGCCCCGACGGGGGGCGGGGCGCGGTGGTGTTGGGGCCGCGCGACCGGTACGGGACCGGGGGCGCGGGTCGGGTCAGGTGCGGATGACCTGGGGGCCCAGGAGGGAGTAGCGCTGGGCCTCGGCGGAGGAGAGCCCGGCGTCGGTGACGATCGTCTCGAAGTCCCCGACCCCGGCGAACCGGCAGAAGCTCACCGCGCCGAACTTGGCGTGGATCCCGACGAAGACGCGCCGCCGGGAGCTGCGCATGGCCTGGGACTTGACCTCGCTGACGGCCGGGTCGGGGGTGGTGAGGCCGTACTCGCGGGAGATGCCGTTGGCACCGACGTACGCCAGGTCGATGACGAAGCCGGCGAGCATCCTGGAGGCCCAGTGGTCGACGGTGGCCATCGTGGAGCCGCGGACGCGGCCGCCGAGCAGGATGACGGAGATCTTCTCGGCGTCCGCGAGGACGGTGGCGACGGCCAGGGACGCGGTCACCACGGTCAGCGGCCGGTCCCGGGGGAAGGCCTCGGCGACGAGCTGGGGGGTGAAGCCCTCGTCGACGAAGACGGTCTCGGCGTCCCCGAGCAGATCGGCGGCGGCGGCCGCGATCCGCGACTTCTGCGGGACGTTACGGGTGGTGCGGACCGCGAGCGTGGTCTCGAAGCCCGCCGACTCCACCGGGTAGGCGCCGCCGTGGGTGCGGCGGACGAGACCGTGCTCCTCCAGTACGTGCAGATCGCGGCGGACGGTCTCCTTGGCCACCTGGAACAGCGCCGCGAGGGCGTTCACCTCGACCGATCCGTCCCGTCGGGCGGCGTCGAGTATTCCTCTGCGGCGTTCGTCGGTGTCCACGACACACATCCCTGGCTCTTGCGGTGGCGCTTCTCGGGGGTGGGTCCGGTCCGTTCGGGCCCATGTGACGTTTTTACAAGCAGGGTCAGCCGCTCGACCAGGCTCTTCGCGGGATTCCCTCTGCCCGTTCCTGCCCGTTTCCCCGGCGGGCCGCCGCTGGTCACGCGCCTGCGGCGGGCTTTTCGGGCACTCATGGTGCCCGCTCCACGGAGGCGGGCGCCCGGATCGCGCCCGAACCCGGGGAACGGTGCCCGTTGGACGGCTCCCGTTCCCCGGGGAGGTGCGGCTCCCGTCCCCGGGGAGGGGGTCAGACGGTGGTCTCCTCCTCCAGCCCTTCGAGGCTGTCCATGAAGGAGCTGACGGAGAAGACGGCCCGGCCGGGGCCCGCGGGGCCGTAGCCGGGCGGGGAGTTGAGGCCGAACTCCTCCAGCGTCGCCCGGTAGGCCTGGAGCAGCCGGATGTGGTACTCCAGCGGCGCGCCGAGCGGGTTGGCCTTGCCGAGCGGGGTGGTGGGCTCGGGGCACCAGGTGGTGAAGCGCGGCACGACCCCGTTGGACATGAAGAACCGCAGCCCCTCGGTGGTCGAGTCGATGGCCTCGCTCACCTTGGTGAAGCCGAAGGGCTCGGCCATTTCGATGCCCGCGACGAAGTTGGGGATGACGTTGCGCGGCCCGAACACCTCGGCGGAGTCCAGGATGCGGCGGTGCCACTCGTCGCGGCCGACGTACCGCTCCTTGCCGGGGCAGTGCAGCTGGAAGAGCCGGCGGTCCCACACCTCGAAGTTGGGGTGGTAGATGCGGATGCCGTAGTCGTGGAAGCGCTGCACGTCCTCGCGGGGCAGCGCCTGGGCGACCACCTTGCCGGTCCAGCGGCCGGGGAAGCGCTCCTCGATGGCCTTGGCGTAGTGGCCGTAGAAGTCGGCCTCGTCGCGTCCGCCGACCTGGGAGGTGATGGAGCCGCCGGTGAGGGTGTAGGCGCGGGAGACGCCCGCCGTGTCGTACCGGTCGATGATCTCCAGGGCCTCCAGCACCTCCTCGACCGGCTTGACCCCGGTGTACGGGCGGCCGGCCGCCTTGTGCTGGCGCCAGTTGTGGTTGATGTCGCAGAACTGGCACTCCTCCTTGGCGCCGAAGTACTGGCACACCCGGAAGACCGTCAGATAGATGAGGTAGCCCCACTGGATGGTCGGGGCGACCTCCATGACGGACTTGCCGTTGGAGAGCTGGTGGCGGTAGTACTCCGGCATCGGCGGAAGGCCGACGTCCGCGATCCGCGCCCCGTCCAGGTAGAGGCCGAGCGTCCCGTCCTCGCCGCCGCGCACGACGTACGGGGAGTCGGGGTTGACCCGCACCGAGACCACGGTGCGGCGCAGCCCGTAGGGTCCGCCGGTGAGGACGACCTCCTCCGGCGGCCGGTTGAGCGCGGCGGCGCCCAGCTCGGGCAGGGTGCGGTGGTCGAAGGAGAAGATGAAGTACGACTTCGGCTTCACGTCACCGGTGGCGCCGCCAATGGATCCGCTCAGCGCGGACTCGTCGAAGGCCATGCCGCCGCGCAGCAGGTCTTCCTTGATGACGGCTTCCCGGGGCACCTCGGGGAAACGCCCCATCAGGTCCTCGACCAGTGCCGTACGACTGCTGCTCGGCATGTACGCGAACCTCCGTTGTCACCCCACCCGCGACTGCGCACGCACGGGCGGGCAGGTCTGTCCAGTCAGGCTGGCAAGCCTACGCCAACGGCTTCTCCCACCTGCATTGACCAGGTGGAAACGGGCTCCGGAGGCGGTTCGGCAGGTACGTCGCCGCCGTAGCTGGGACAATGCGGGTGAGGAGAACGGGGGCCACGCGTCGACCGAACACCTGGGGCCGCACATGTCCGGCACACCGACCGCCGAGGGCGGGGACCCGATCCGCGTCTTCCTGCTGGACGACCACGAGGTCGTCCGCCGGGGGCTGCGCGATCTGCTGGGGTCCGAGCCCGGTGTGGAGGTCGTCGGGGAGGCGGCCACGGCCGCCCAGGCGCTGGCCCGAGGCCCGGCGCTGCGGCCCGATGTGGCGGTGCTGGACGTCCGGTTGCCGGACGGGGACGGCATCACGGTCTGCCGGGAGCTGCGCTCGCGGATGCCGGGGCTGGCCTGTCTGATGCTGACGTCGTTCGACGACGAGGACGCCCTGCTCGACGCGATCATGGCCGGGGCGGCCGGGTACGTGCTCAAGCAGATCAACGGCTCGGACCTGGTGTCGGCGGTACGGACCGTGGCGACGGGGCAGTCGATGCTCGACCCGGCGACCACGGCCCGGCTCATGCGGACCCTGCGCGCGCCCGAGGCCGCCGGTCCCGTGGAGGACGAGAGGCTGTCGGTCCTCTCCGAGCGGGAGCGGTCCGTGCTCGACCTCATCGGGCAGGGGCTGACCAACCGGCAGATCGCCGGTCAGCTCTTCCTCTCCGAGAAGACCGTGAAGAACCACATCTCCCGGCTGCTGGGGAAGCTGGGGGTGGAGCGCCGGGTGCAGGCGGCCGTCATCGCGACGGAGGCGCGGGAGCACGGGCAGAAGTGAGCCCGCCCGGGTCTGCGGGCTCGGGCGGGGCGGCGGGGCGGCTGACGTACGCGTACGGCTCGCGCGCGTCCCGTACGTGTCCGGCCCGCCCGCCCCACGTGGTACGTGTCCGGTCGCACCCGCCCACGTACGTACCGGCCCGCCCGTGTCCGTACGCGCACCGCCTGCCCCACGGCCGGTCCACGTACGCGTACGGCTCGCGCGCCCTATGCGCGCCCCGTCGGCAGCGGGACCCGCCACTCCAGGACCGTGCCGTGGTGCGGGGCGGGCCGTGCGGTGGCGGAGAAGGTGCCGCTCAGCCGTTCGGCCCGCTCCGCGAGGTTGCGCAGGCCGCTGCCGTGGGCGCCCTCCGGGAGGCCGGTGCCGTCGTCGGTGGCGGTCACCGTCAGCGCGCCGCCCCCGGCGACGACCGCCACCTCGGCCCGGCCCGCCCCCGCGTGGCGGGCGATGTTGCTGAGGGCCTCCACGATCACCGCGACAACCTGGTCGGCCGTCTCCTGGGGCACGTCCGTGTCGATCAGCCCCTCCATCCGCAGGGCCGGGGGAAAGCCGAGCGAGGGCGCGGCGGCGTCCACCGCCTGGACGACCCTGGTCCGCAGGCCGGGGGCGTCGCCGGTCGGTTCGTGGTCCCGGAGGCCGAAGATCGTGGACCGGATGATCTTGATGGTGGTGTCGAGGTCGTCGATCGCGCGGCCCAGCCGCTCGGCGGCCTCCGGGCGCTCCACGAACGGGCGGGCGCTCTGGAGGGTCATCCCGGTGGCGAAGAGCCGCTGGATGGCGAGGTCGTGCAGGTCGCGGGCGATCCGGTCGCGGTCCTCCAGGAGGCTGACCCGTTCGGCGGCCCGTCGGCGCTCGGCCAGTTCGAGCGCGAGCGCGGCCTGTCCGGCGAAGCCCGGCAGCGAGGCGATCTCCGGCCCGGCGAACGGTGGACCGCCCTGGAGGCGGGCGAGGATCAGGACCCCGCTGAGCTTCTCCTTGGTGCCCACGATGACGGCCACCGCGGGCCCGAACCCCTCCCACCGCTCCGGCCGCACGGTGATCCGGGGGTCGTTCCCGACGTCCGCGACCGTGACGAGGCTGTCCGCGGCGAGCGTGGCCCCGGCGAGGGTGCCCCGGGTCGTCGGCAGCGCCAGCCCGCGATGGGCCCCGGCCCGCTCCCCGTGGGCAAGGGAGCCGCTCAGCTCGCCGTCGGCCCCCACCAGGTGGAAGACGCCGAGGTCGGCACCGGCGATGTCCACGGCCCGGGAGAGCATGCCGTCCAGGACCTCCGGCTCCGGCGAGCCGGAGAGCAGCGCGCTGGTGAGGTCGGAGCCTGCGGCGAGCCAGCGCTCCCGCAACCGTCCGGCCTCGTAGAGGCGGGCGTTCTCGATGGCGATGCCCGCCGCGACGGCCAGGGTCGAGACGACCGCCTCGTCCTCCGCGTCGAAGTCGGCGCCGCCGCGCTTCTCGGTGAGGTAGAGGTTGCCGAACACCTCCTCGCGGACCCGGACGGGCACACCGAGGAAGGTGTGCATCGGCGGATGGTGGGGCGGGAAGCCGTACGAGGTCGGGTGCTCGGAGAGTTCACCGAGCCGCAGTGGCTCCGGGTGGCGGATCAGCTCACCGAGGAGGCCGTGGCCGGAGGGGAGGTCGCCGATCCGTTCCCGTACGTCGTCGTCGATGCCGATCGGGAGGAACTCGGAGAGCTTCTGGTCGTCCCCGATCACGCCCAGCGCCCCGTACTCGGCGTCGACGAGGACGACCGCCGCCTCGACGATCCCCCGCAGCGCCTGGGGCAGCGCCAGTTCCCGGCCGACCGACATGACGGCCTCCAGCAGGCCGTTGAGCCGGTCGCGGGTGCCCCGGGCCTCGTCGATGCGGCCCTGCAGTTCGTCCAGCAGCTCGTCGAGCCGCAGGCTCGGGAGCCTGGCCCGCCCGGTCTCACGGGCATCCCCGCCCATGGGTACCTCCGGCGGCTTCGAGGGAGGCGGACTGCCGGCGTCCGCTCCTCCAACGTAGCCGCCGCACCGCGCGGCCTCATGTCGAGCGCCCGGCCGTACGGGATCAGCTCGGGGCCGTACGGGATCGGTACGGGTCCGTACGGGATCAGCTCGGGGCCGTACGGGATCGGTACGGGTCCGCACGGGATCAGCTCGGGGCCGTACGGGATCAGCACGAGATCGTCCGTGGTCACGGCCGCTCCTCGACCGGGACCGTGATCACCGGGCAGGGGGCCCGGTGCAGCAGCCCGTGGACGACCGAGCCGACGCGCATGCCCAGGTAGCCGCCGTCGCCCCGGCGGCCCACCACGAGGGCCTCCGCGTGCTCGGCGGCCTCCGCCAGCGCCTCGACCGGGGAGCCGGTCACCACCTCGTGGCTCAGCCGCACACCGGGGTACTTCTCGGCCCACCCGGCCACCGTCTCGGCCAGCAGCCGGCGCTCGGTGTCGAGCGGGGCGTCCCGGCCCCGGAGCGAGAACACCGGGGGCTGCCACACCGCCACGGCCCGCACGGCGCAGCCCCTCAGCTCGGCCTCCTCCAGGGCCAGCGCCAGGGCCGCCTGCGAGGGCTCGCTCCCGTCCACGCCCACCACCAGGTACGGCGGCTGCCCGGTGCTCCGCGCGGTGCGGACCACGACGGCCACGGGGCAGTGCGCCTGCGCGCTGACGGGGACGGCGAGGGAACCGGCGCTGAGGAACTCCGCCACCCGGTTCAGCCGCCGGGAGCCGAGCACCACCATGCGGGCTTCGCGGGTCAGGCCCGCCAGGGTGGGCGCGGGGACCCCGTCGAGGAGCGTGGCGGTGGTCCGGATCTCCGGCTGCCGCTCCCGCACCCAGGCGTCGGCGGCCTCCAGCGCACGGGTGGCGGCCTCCTCGAACTCCCGGTGGCGGGGGAGATCGCCGGGGCGGCGGGGCTCGTGGAGCGGGGGGACGGCGACGACGAGCCGCAGCAGGAGGCCGCGGCGGTGGGCCTCGTCCGCCGCCCATCCGACGGCCGGGTGCCAGTCCTCACGGGGGTCGACGCCGACCACGATGTCCTGGCGTGTCGCCGAGGTGCTCATGAGGGGTTCCTCCTGCCGCATGGGGCTGCCTCTTCTCCGGGGTCTCCCGGGCGGTACGGGAGGCTCCCGGACCGGTAGGTACACGGGGACAACCGGGGGATTCCAGGCTGATACGGGGGCGAGGGGCGCGGGAAGGGCCGCTGGGGGGCCGGAAAGGGGCCCCGGTCGGTCCGGGGACAGGGCCGTTCGGCCCCTCCCCTCCCGGGGCGGTCGCGGCGGAGGGTGGAGCTGCGGGGAGCGCGGAGAGGAAGCCATGCCCACCACAGACGAACTCGTGGAGACCGTGACGGCGCTGGTCGAGGACGCCGTCACCGCTCCGTCCATGCACAACGCCCAGCCGTGGAGGTTCATCCACCGTGCGGGCACCCGTTCGCTCGCCCTGTACGGCGACCCGTCCCGCACGCTGCCCGCCGGGGACCCGGAGGGCCGCGGGCTGCATCTGGGGTGCGGGGCGGCGCTGTTCAATCTGCGGGTGTCGGCCGCCCACCACGGGTGGGACGCCGCCGTCGAGCTGCTTCCCGACCCCCGCGACCCCTGGCATCTGGCCGATGTGGTGCTCCAGGAGCCCGACCCGGTGGAGCCGGAGACCCCGGGTCCGGTCCTTGCCGACCTCCACCCCGCGCTGCCGAAGCGGCACACCAGCCGCTTCCCCTTCTCCGACGAGCGGATCCCGGGCGAGATCCTCGACGGGCTGCGCGGTGCCGCCCTGCTGGAGGGGTGCCGGCTGATCGTGCCGGGGTCCTGGCACTCGGACGCCGTCCTGGACCTGGTGCGGGACGCCGAGCTGTTCGAGTCCGCCGACGCGGCGCTGCGCGAGGAGATCGCCTCCTGGACCCGTACGGGCAGGGCCGGTGAGGGGCCCGCCACCGAGGGCGTCCCGTCGTACGCCTTCGGCCCCCGCCAGTACGGTGTGACCGCCCCGGCCCGTGACTTCGACCCCGAGCGGGGCCTGCCGGGCCGGATCTCCGCCGACTTCGAGGAGCGGCCGCAGATCGCACTCCTGGGCACCCTGGACGACTCCCCGGCCGACTGGCTGCGGGCGGGTCAGGCCATGGAGCGCGTGCTCCTCCAGGCCACGCTGGACGGGCTGTCCACCTCGCTGATGTCGCAGCCCCTCGAATGGCCCGAGCTGCGCGCCCTGGCCCGTGAACCCGGCTCGCTGACCGGCTTCGTCCACATGCTGTTCCGGTTCGGGTACGGGCCCCGGGGCACGCGGACGCCCCGTCGGCCGGTGGGCGAGGTCCTCACCGTGGAGTAGGAGGTCGTCATGCCGTCCGGCTCCGAACCGGCTCCACACGCCGCCCGCGCACCCGCCCGGCCCGCCCTGCTCACCCTGCTGGGCGGGGTGGGCACCGTGACCGGCAGCAAGTTCCTGGTCGAGAGCGACCACGCCCGCGTCCTCGTGGAGTGCGGGCTCTTCCAGGGCCACGCGAAGCTGCGCAGGCGCAACTGGGAGAAGTTCGCGCGGGCGGCGTCCGATGTCCACGCCGTCGTCGTCACCCACGCCCACCTGGACCACTGCGGGTATCTGCCGCGCCTGGTCAGGCAGGGGTTCCGGGGCCCGATCCTGATGAGCGCCCCCACGGCGCGGCTCGCGGAGATCGTGCTGCGGGACAGCGCCCGGCTCCAGACGGAGGCGGCCCGGCACGCGAACGAGCACGGCTGGTCCAAGCACCGCCCGGCCGATCCGCTGTACGACGACGCCGATGTGGAGCGGACGCTCGCCTTCTTCGACCCGGTGCCGGTCGGCAGCGAGGTCGAGATCATGCGGGGCACCCGGCTCACGCTCCACCACGGCGGCCACATCCTCGGCTCCGCCTGGGCGCACCTCACCCTGGAGGACGGGCACACCCTGGCCGTCTCCGGCGACCTCGGCCGCCCGGGGCATCCGCTGCTGCGGCCCCCGGAGCCGTTCTCCGGCGCCGACGTCCTGCTCATGGAGTCCACGTACGGCAACCGCCGCCACGACCGGGAGGGCGGCCGCCGGGCCTTCGCCTCGGCGGTCGGCCGGACCCTGGCCCGCGGCGGCTCCGTGGTGATCCCGGCCTTCGCGATCGACCGCACCGAGGTGGTCCTGCACGAGCTGGCGGAGCTGCGGGGCACGGGGGCGCTCCCCCGCTCGGTCCCCGTGTACGTCGACAGTCCGATGGCCCTGGCCGCCCTGGACGTCTACCGGGGCGCGCTGCGCGGCCGCTCCGCCGAGCTGCGCCCGGAGATCCTGGACCGGGGCACGGACGCGCTGAGCCCCGATCCCTTCCTCGCCGCCCGTACGGTCCAGGAGTCCATCGCCATCAACAGTGCGCGGGGCCCCTGCGTCATCGTCTCCTCGGCCGGTATGGCGACGGGCGGCCGGGTGCTGCACCATCTGCGCCGACTGCTGCCCGACCCCCGCAACTCCGTGGTCGTCGTCGGTTTCGCCGCCGCGGGCACCCGCGCCCGGGACCTGGTGGACGGGGCGCGGGTGCTGAAGATGTTCGGCGAGTACGTTCCCGTACGCGCCGAGATCGTCGACGTACCGCACTTCTCGGCGCACGCCGACGCGGACCAGATCCTCGACTGGCTGCGGGACGCACCCGCCCCGCACACCACCTATCTGGTGCACGGGGAGGAGGGCGCGTCGGCCGCGCTGCGTGACCGGCTGGACCGGGAGCTGGGGTGGACGGCGGTCGTACCGAAGCCGGGCGAGGCGGTCCTGGTGCGGTGAGGGTGCTGCCCCCGACGGTTCAGCTCGTGGCCCTGTAGCCCGGCGGGATGATCTGGACCGGGCAGTGGCCGTGGTGCAGCAGGGCGTGGGTGACCCGGCCCAGCGCCGTCCCGGAGCCGAGCATCCGGCGCCGGGCGCCCATCACCAGCAGGTCGGTGAGGGCCGTGGCCTCGACGAGGATGCCGGGCACGCTGGTCCCCGTCTCCACGTCGTGGGTGACGGTGAGGCCGGGGTACCGCTTCCGTACCTCTTCTGCGACGGCGGCCGTCTCGTGCACCTTCTCCTCGGTGATCTCCCCGATGCTGTCGAGCATGGTGGTGAACCTGCCGACGTGGGTGAGCACGTTGCTGACGCTCAGCAGGCGCAGGGACGCCTTGCGCGCGTCCGCCTCCGCCGCCGCGATCAGCAGCCAGTCCAGGTCGGAGGTGCCCTGCACGGCCGCCGTGACCACCCCGGTCGCCGGCCGGTCCGTCTCGCCGCGTACGACGATCACCGGCACCTCGGTCCGCGAGGTCACCCCCAGGCCGACGGAGCCGAGGGTGAGCGAGGCGAACCCGCCCAGCCCCCTGCTGCCCACGACGATCGTGCCCCGGTCCCCGGCCGCCGCGTGCAGGGAGGACACCGCGTCCCGGTTGCTCAGTTCCTTCGTCACGGTCAGGTCGGGGTGGGCGGCCCGGACGGCCTCCGCGGTCCCGTCCAGCAGCTCGTTCCCCGTCTCCCGCAGGGCCCGGAGGGTCTCGGCCGGGGTGAGGACGGACCGGCCCTCGATGTCGGCGGCATGGACGATGTTCAGCGGCTGCCCGCGGTGGTCGGCCTCGGCGGCGGCCCACAGGGCGGCCGTCCGTGCCTGCTCGGACGCGTCCACTCCGACGACGACGGCGCCGAGTTCCACGGGGTCGGGAAGGTCGCTGGTCATGGCTCCTCCTCGGGGGTGGCCATCATCGGGGGTGGCCAGAGGGCTACCTCTCCACGGTCGCACCGCGGGGCGGCCCCCGCAGATGGGCCCTTCGGCCCCGATCCGGCCCTGTCGGCCCCTGCCCGGCGGCCGCCCGGGCGGGGAGGCTGGATCCCGTGGTTCCGCCGTCGGAGCCCATGCGCGGTTCCGCAACCGGAGCCCGCCGTACCGAGGAGGCCCTGGTCATGACAGCCCACGTCACCGTCGGAATGGACGAGTCCCCCGAGAGCCTCGCTGCGGCGCGCTGGGCCGCGGAGGAGGCCTCCCTGCTCGACGTTCCGCTGCACCTGATGCATGTGGAGGAGTGGCCGATCACCGCGGAGGTGCCGGTGCTCTCCGCCGAAGCGCTGGTCGAGCGGTACGAGAGCCTGCTGCGGAACACGGTGGACCGGGTCCGGCGCGAGCGCCCCGGGCTCGAGGTGACCACCGAGATGGCCCGGGGGCGCGCCCCGGCCGAGCTGACCGCCGCCGCCAACGAGTCCGAGGTGACCGTGCTGGGTTCGCGGGGGCTCGGCGGTGTCGTCGGCTTCCTGATCGGTTCGGTGTCGCTCGCGGTCGTCGGCCGGGCGCGGCGGCCGGTGGTGCTGGTGCGCTCGCCGGAGGACACCCGGGCGGCCACGTCCGTGCCGGGCGCCGACGGCCCGCCCTCGGGGATCGTGCTGGGGCTGGACATCGACCAGCCGTGCGACCCGGTGCTGGCCTTCGCCTTCGGTCAGGCCGCCCGCAGGAACGAGGAGCTGCGGATCGTCCACAGCTGGTCCCCGTCGCCCGCCTACGGGTACGCGGCGATCCTGGACCCGGGCGTCGGCAGCGGGCTCGGTCTGCGGGCCGCGGAGGGGCTGGCCGACATGGTGCGGCCCTGGCGGCAGAAGTTCCCGGCCGTCCGGGTGACGGAGCGGGCGGTGGTGGGGCCCGCGGCCGCGGAACTGGTGGACGCGTCCCGGAGTGCGGGGCTGCTGATCGTGGGGCGGCGGAGCCGGCGCTCCCCGGTGGGGCCGCACCTCGGCCATGTCGCGCACGCAGCGATCCACCACAGCCCGGCGCCGGTGGCGGTCGTGCCGTTCGAGTGAGCCTGATGCGCCCTGCGGGGGTCAGCAGGGGTCAGCGGGTGTCCTCCGGGGCATCGGCCACGATGATCCTGCGCCCGGTGGTGCGCCGGGGCGTGAGGATCATGACGTGTTCGCGCCCCTCCCCCGCCCAGGGGCCCGAGTACGCCGCCTCCCTGAGCCGGAGCGCCTCGCTCTCGTCCTCCACGGCCCGGACGGTCCCCACGAGCAGCACGCTCCAGCCCTTGCTGAAGGCGTCGTCGATGTGGTCGGTCTCGAAGGCGATCTCCGTACCGGCCGCTCCGGCGAGCGGGGAGCGGTCCCCGGTGGTGAACATGACCTCGCCGTTCAGCACCTGGTAGTTGATCGGCAGGACGACCGGCCCGTCACCCCCGGTCAGCGCCACCCGCCCCACCCCGTGGTCACCGAGCAGCTCCCGGCACTCCGCCTCGTCGAGTTCGACCATCCGGGCCTCACGGGCCGCCCGGCCGAGCCCGCCCGGCAGGTCCACGGTCCCGCCGGTCAGCTCCTGGACCGTGGTCTCCAGCGCGTCCGCCAGCCGGAGGAGGAAGCCGATGCCGGGGGTGGCGGACTGCTCCTCCACGTACTGGATGTAGCCCGGCGCGGCACCCGCCCGCAGGGCCACGTCCTGCCGGGACAGACTGAGTTGGTGGCGGCGCGCCGCGACGCGTCGGCCGATGTCGCCTCGCGGCGACTGCGGTGCTGGGGACATCGTGTGGTCCTTCGGCTCGTGGGGCTTCGACTCAGGGGGGGCGGGGCCCTACGAGCCCACGCTAACGAGAGCCCGGACCGGGCGCAGTCCGGAAACCGGGGCCGAAAAGCCCTAAGGTTAGGCTCGCCTTATGCAGGGTGGGCCCGGCCCTTCCCCATCCCCTCTCGCAAGGAGATGTTCATGCGCCTCGCGGCGGACGCGACCAGCCCTTTTACTCCTTTCGGGCTCCCCGGTGAGCCCGGCACCGACGCGTTCTGGGCGGCGGCCCGGTCCCCGCTCCCCGTCCCCGCCGACGACGACGGCTGGACGACCCTGTTCCTGTGGCGGGGCTCCCCGGCCGACCTGGACTTCGAGAGCTGGTCGGGGCCGGTCCCACTGCTCCGGTGGAAGGACACGGACTGCTGGTACGCGGAGGTCCCCATGCCCGCGCGGCTGCGGGTGACCTACCGCTTCCTGGTGGACGGCGAGCCCCGCGCCGACCCCCTCAACCCGGTCGGGGCGGGCGGTGACCGCTCCATCGCCGCGACCCCGGACGCCCCGCCCCAGCCGCACTGGCCCGCCCTCGGCCCGGACGCCGTGCTGCCGCTGCCGGAGACCCGGCTGCGCTGGAGCAGCGGGCGGCTCGGCGGGCGGCGGACCGTGCGCGTCCAGCCGGTGGGCGGTGGCGGCCCGGTGGTCCTGCTGCTGGACGGGGACGACTGGCTGTACCTCCACCCGGCGATGACCGCCTTCGCATCCGCCGTCGCCGCAGGGGAGTTGGAGCCCGTCACCCTCGTGTTCCTGCCGGCGAAGGACCGGTCGGCCGAGTTCGGGTGCCGGCCTGAACTGTGGGAGGCGGTCCGGGACGAGCTGCTGCCGCTGGTGGCCGGGTCCGGCGTACCGGCCGATGTGAGCCGCCTGGTGGTCGCCGGGCAGAGTCTGGGCGGGCTGAGCGCGCTCTACGCGGCGGTGACGTTCCCGGAGCTGGTCTCCCGTATCGCCTGTCAGTCGGGGTCGTTCTGGTGGGCGCCCGGCGCGGAGGAGGCGGCGGACCCGCTGGGCGGGCCGGTCGGCGGGACGATCGCCGGACTCCTGCGGGACAAGCCCGACCTGTCCGGGCTGCGCTGCGCGTTCGACGTGGGCGAGCACGAGACGCGGATGCTGCCCCACTGCGAGCTGGCCGAGTCGCTCACCGAGCGGGCCGGGGCGACCGTACGCGTCTCCCGGTCCGCCTCGGACCACGACCGCGCGGGCTGGCGGCACGCCCTGCTCCGGGACGTCGCCTGGGCGCTGGGCTGAGCGAGGCCCCCGGGCGGGTGGGGTACTACCGCGCCACCGCCAGGCAGTACGCCTCGTCCTCCGCGAGCAGGTTGCGGTGGGTGTCCTCGGCGGTGATGACCCCCTCGTCCAGGACCAGCACCCGGTCGGCCGCGTCCAGGAGCGCCGGGCTGCTGGTGATCACGAGCGTGGTGCGGCCTCGGCGCAGCTTGGCGATGTTGCGGGCGATGAGCTGTTCGGTGACCGCGTCCACGGCCGTGGTCGGGTTGTGCAGCACCAGGATGTCGGTGTCGGCGGCCAGCGCGCGGGCCAGGGAGAGGCGCTGGCGCTGCCCGCCGGAGAGGTTGGCCCCCCGGTCGCGGACCGCGTAGTCGAGCCCGTCGCGGTGGAGGGCGACGACATCGGTGAGCATGGACGCCTCGACGGCCTCGGGGAGCGTACGGCTGCTGCCCGACGGATCGATGTTGGTCCGCAGGGTGCCGCCGAAGATCTCCGCGTCGTACGGGTTCACCAGCAGGTGTTCCCGGACCGCCTCCACCGACAGCTCCGCCAGCTCCCGGCCGCCGAGCCGGACCACTCCCTCGTACGCGGGTGGCGGCACGTTCACCGCGAGCACGGCGGCCAGGTCGGCTCCCGCACGCGGCTGGTAGGGGGCGATGGCCACGAACTCCCCTGCCCCGACGCGGAACTTCACCCCTTGCAGGGTCCCGTGGCGTACGCCGTCGACCTCCAGGTCCCCGCCCGGCTCGGGGCGTTCGGGCCCGGGTGCCGCGACCGGCGGGGCGGAGAGCACCAGGGCCATGCGCTCGGCGGAGGCGCGGGCGATCATCACGTACTTGGGCATCTCCGAGAACATCTTCAGCGGCTCCATGATGAACTGCGCGAGCCCCACGGCCATGACCAGTTCACCGATGGAGATCTGGCCGCCGAAGGCCAGCCAGCCCGCCGTCAGCGAGACCGCAGCGGCGAGGACCGCGTTGAGGGCCAGGGCGGTGCCCGCGTAGGCGCCGTTCACCTTGGCGACGGTGATCGCCTGCCGCTTGGCGTCGGTGCTGACCTTGCGGTAGGAGCCGAACGCGGCGTGGTTGCCTCCGAAGCCGTGGAGCGGGCGCAGCCCGATGATGAGGTCGGCGACCTTGGCCCCGGCCCGCGCCACCCTGGCCTGCTGCTCCTGGGTGCTGGAGCCGATGCGCCTGGACATCACCGCGAGGATCGACAGGATGCCGACCGTCCCCACGATCACCAGCAGGCCGAGCCTGATGTCGGCCAGGCTCAGCGCGACCGCCGCCACGACCACCGCGACCAGGGAGCTGATCAGCAGCGGCACCACCTCGATGATGTCGGCGGTCTGGTCGGCGTCCTCGGTGGCGATGGTGAGGATCTCGCCGGACTTGAGGCCGTCCACGTCCCGGGCCACCGGCTGGAGCCCGCAGGCCGCGACCTGGACCCGCCAGCGGTGCGCCTCGGTCGTGTTGGCCTTCTGGAGCACCCGCATGCCGAACCGCCACGACAGGGAGACCGTCGTGATGATCACGGCGAGGGAGCCGATCGACACCCCGAGCGAGCCGAGGCTGCGGTCCTGCATCGTGTGCTCGACGATCATGCCGAGCGCGATGGGGAACGCGGTCTCGGCCGCCTGGTAGAGGCCCATCAGGACGGTGCCCGCGATCATGGCGCCGATGTTGCGGCGCAGGGCGGTCCGCAGGATGGCGGCGCCGGGGCGGGGCCGCTGCGTGTCAGTCTTCATCAGGGGGTGTCAGTTCTCGTCGAGGTGGCGGGCGATCGCTTCGGGGGTGCGCAGGGCGAACAGATCACGGATGGTGATCACCGGACCGTACTCGCGGCGGAGCAGCCCGATCAGCCGTACCGCCAGCATGGAGTGTCCGCCGAGGGAGACGAAGTCGCTCACCGCGCTCACCTCGTCGTCGTCCAGGTCCAGTGCCTCGGCGAAGAACTCGCAGACCACGGTCTCCGTCCCGGTCTCCGGGCCGCGCTCCCCCGCCGTGGTCAGCGCGCCGAGCGGCCGGGCCTCGGGCAGCGCCTTGGTGTCGGCCTTCCCGTTCACGGTCAGCGGGATGCTCTCGACCTGGGCGAAGTGGGTCGGGCGCAGGAAGTCCGGGAGGGTGGCGCTGACTTCACCGGCGACCTGGGCCAACTCGGCTTCTTCCAGCACGAGATAGGCGGCCAGCCGGTGGGCGCCGTCGACCTGTGGGTCGGGCTGGGCGACCGCGGCGACGAACCCGACGGCCGGGTGTGCGGCGAACGCGGCCTCCACCTCACCGAGTTCGACCCGGTGGCCGCGGATCTTGACCTGCTGGTCGGTGCGGCCCAGGTAGCCGATGTTGCCGTCGGGCCGGCGGACCACCAGGTCCCCGGTGCGGTACATGCGCTCGCCGGGCGCTCCGAAGGGGCAGGCGACGAAGCGGTGGGCACTCTGGGCGCTCCGGCCCAGGTAGCCGCGGGCGATGCCGACGCCCGCCACGTACAGCTCGCCGGGGGCCCCGTCCGGCAGCGGCCGCAGCCAGGGGTCGAGGACGTACACCTCGGTGTTGTCGATCGCCACGCCCACCACCGGGTCCAGGCATTCGAAGGTGCCGACGCCGAGGGTGTTGATGGTGTACTCGGTGGGCCCGTACAGGTTGTAGCCGACCGTGCCCTCCGTATCGGCGAGCCGCCGCCACAGCGTCGGGGTGACCGCCTCACCGCCCAACAGCACGAGTGCGGGCCGCCGTACGGGGTTGTCCAGCAGCCCTTCGGCGACCAGCTGCTGGGCGTAGGTCGGAGTCACGTTGACGACGTCGATCGCGTGCTCGTCGCAGTAGCCGACCAGCCGGAGCGCGTCGCGGCGCAACTCCTCGTCGCAGATGTGTACTTCGTGCCCGTCCGCGAGCCAGAGCAGCTCCTCCCAGGACATGTCGAAGGCGAACGACACGGTGTGCGCGATCCGGAAGGTCCGGTGGCCGTGCTCGGCGAGGACGGGTTCGAAGATCCGGCGCTGATGGTTGATCAGCATGTTGGTGAGCCCGGCGTACTCGGTCACCACGCCCTTGGGTTCCCCGGTCGAGCCGGAGGTGTAGATCGTGTACGCGGGGTGCCGCAGCCGGTCCGGGTCGTCGGGGGCGAACGTGACGTACGGCTCGGCAGCGGGCAGCGGGCGGTCCAGTTCGATCAGCTCGCCGGTCAGCCGGGGCGAGACGCCGCTCACGGTGAGGATCACCTCGGGCTTCGCGTCCTGGACGATGGTCGCGATCCGCTCGTCGGGGTGGTCCAGCTCCAGCGGTACGTACGCGGCGCCCACCCGCAGGACGGCGAAGAGCGCGGCGATCCAGTCCGGTGAGCGCGGGATGGCCAGGCCCACGTTGGTCTCCAGGCCGATGCCCCGCCGGGCGAGCACGCCCGCCACGGCCCGGCTGCGGTCGCGGAGTTCGGCGAAGGTCATGGTCGCGCCGTCGGCGACGAGCGCGATCCGCTCGGGATGGCGGTCGGCCGCGAGGTCGAAGCGGTCGACGACGGTGTCCGTGCCGATGTCGGTACGTTCGGCGGGCTCGGGGTCCGGGCCCAGCCCCCGCAGAGCCCCCACCCGCCCCGTCGTCGAGCGCGCCACGTCCTCCAGCACCCGCAGGTAGTCGTCGAGGAGCCGGCGGGCGGCCTCGGGGTCGCCGTGGCGGTGCTCCAGCTTGACGGTGAGCCGGTCCCCGGGGGTGACGACCCAGGTGTACGGGTAGTGCGTGGAGTCGTCCGCCTGGACGGAGGTGATGCCGTGGCGGGCGTTCATCGCGGCGAAGGCGTCCAGGTCCAGGAAGTTCTGGAGGACGAAGAGGTTGTCGAAGAGGGTGTCGTGGCCGCTGGCCCGCTGGATCTCGCCGAGCCCCAGGTGCTCGTGGTCCATCGCCGCCACCCGGGCCGCCTGCACCGCCGACAGGTACGCGCCGACGCTCTCCTCGGGCCGGGGCCGTGTCCACAGGGGCACGGTGTTGAGGAGTACGCCGACGGTGTCGCCGTGGCCCTCGCCCTCCCGGCCCGAGACGGTCACGCCGAAGACGGCGTCGCCGCGGCCGGTGCGGGCGCCGAGCAGGAGGCCGAAGGCGCCGGTCAGCACCGAGTTGAGGGTGACACCGTGGACGCGCGCCGCTTCCCGCAGCAGCTCCGTCAGCTCGGCCGAGAGCGTGTGCACGAGCGGCTGCGGCAGTTCCTCGCCGAGCGCCGGGGCCGGTCCGGCGAGCAGCGTCGGCCCGGACAGGCCGGCCAGGTGGTCCGCCCAGAACCGTTCCGCCTCGGCGGGGTCCTTGGCGGCGAGCGTCCGGGCGTACTCCTCGAAGCCCGGCACGGCCGGGGCGGCGTCCCACGGCTCGCCCGCGACGACGGCCTCGTAGGCGTCGAACAGGTCGCGCAGCACGATCTCCCGGGACCAGCCGTCCCAGAGCAGCAGGTGGTAGCTGAGCAGCAGGCCGTCGCGGCCGTCGGGGAGCCGCACGACGGTGAGCCGGATCAGCGGCGGCTCACCCGGGTCGAAGCCGCGCTCGCGGTCCCGGGTGCGCAGCTCCTCGACCTCGGCGTTTGTCGTCAGCTCGACCGTGCGGACGGCGACGCGGCGGCCCGCCTTGAGGAGCTGGACCGGGTTTCCGTCGTCGTCGGTGGTGAAGCCGGCGCCGACGACCGGGTGGCGCGCGATCACGTGCGTCATCGCCTCGGCCAGGGCGTCGGTGTCCAGGCGCCGGTCGAAGGTGAAGTAGCTCTGCGCGACGTAGTGCCCGGCCGCGCCCGCCAGTTGGGTCTGGAAGAACAGGCCGCGCTGGAGCGGGGTGACCGGTGCCGTGCGCTCCGCGCTCGCGGCGGCGGCGCCGATCTGGGCCAGGGCGGTGAGCCAGTGGTCGGTGAGCGTGTCGGGTATGCCCGCGGCGAGGGTGAAGGCGGCGTGCAGGCTGCCGGTGGTCTCGTCGGTCCAGGCGTTGACCTCGACGGCGTACGGGCTGTCGCCCTGGCCGTTGCCGGTGATCCTCAGGGCCTCCGATTCGCCGCCCCGGCCCAGGTAGTTGAAGAGGACCTGGGGGCGGGCGGTCAGGAGGGGGGCCGTCTGCGGGTTGAGGTACCTGAGCCGGCCGTAGGCGACGTGCCCCTCCTCGTCCGGCTGGCGTGTGGCGATCTCGCGGGCGGCCGCGACGGGGTCGGTGTGCGGGGTGAGCCGTACGGGGGCGATGGAGGTGAACCAGCCGACGGTACGGGTGTAGTCGTGGTGCTCCTCGGCCGGGACCCGGCCGTGCCGCTCCAGGTCGACCGCGAGGTCGGTGGGGGTGGGCTGGATGTGGGTCAGGGCGGTGCGCAGGGCACCGCAGAGCAGTTCGGTGGGGCCGATGCCGAGGGCGGCGGGGGCGGTGCGCGTCACCAGGTCGCTGAGCTCGGGCGGGAGCACGGCCTCGGTCTCGCGCGGGTCCGCCTCGCTCGCGCGCAGGCCCGTGGGCGCCGGCAGCAGGGGCGGTGCCTGGAGGGTGGTGATCCAGTGGCCGAGGCCGTCGGCCGATGCGGCGGACCGTACGGCGAGGGCCTCGGCGTACTCGGCGTACGACGTGGTCGGCGGCGGCAGGGCGGTCCCGCCGAGGGCGGTGGCCAGGTCGTCCAGGAGGATCAGCCAGGAGACCGCGTCGACGGCGAGGTGGTGCACCGTGACGACCAGGGTGCGGCTCGACGCCAGCCAGGAGAACGCGATGACGTCTGCGGCCTCGGGGTCGAGCCGTCCGGCGGCCTCGTCGGCGGCGGCCGTCGCGTCGGTGGTGTCCGGTTCGGTGACCGTGGCCTCGCGGGCGGGTCCGGTGCGCAGGGCCCAGACGCCGTGCTCGACGCGCAGCCGCAGCCGGAGGGCCGGGTGGGCGGCCACGACGGCGTTCGCGGCGCGCCGGACGTCGGTGAGGCCGGTGCCTTCCGCGACCACCAAGGCCCTGGCCTGCACGAATCCGATCAGCGATCCGCCCAGCTCCCGCCGGCGCAGGATGATCGGCGTCAGCGGCAGCGGGCCGTCCTCGCGGCGGGCGGGCAGTGGTGTCGGCGCGGCCTGGAGGGCGCGGGTGGCCAGGTGGCCGGCGAGGGCACGCGGGGTCTTGAACAGGAACACGTCCCGGGGCGCGATCGGCAGCCCCCGGGCGCGGGCCCGGTTGATCACGGTGATGGCGACGATGCTGTCGCCGCCGGCGCCGAAGAAGTCGGTGTCGGCGTCCACGGCGGCGCCGGGCAGCGCCTCGGCGAAGATGGCGACGAGGGCGGTGAGGGCGTCGGACCCGCTCGTGGCCCGCTCGTGCCGCGGGTCCTCCTGCCGCGCGGCCCGCTCGGTGAGGGCCTTGCGGTCCAGCTTGCCGTTGACCGTCAGCGGCAGCGCGTCGACCGGCAGCACCCGGCCCGGCACCATGTGGGCGGGCAGCTCGGCGGAGAGCCTGGCGGTCAGGTCGTCGGGCACGGCGCCCACGACGTGCGCGACGAGGTGGTCGCCGCTGTCCGCCACGGTGACGGCGACATCGACGACGCCGTCCAACTCCCGGCTGACGGACTCGACTTCGCCGAGCTCGATGCGGAACCCCTTCAGCTGCACCTGGTCGTCGGCGCGCCCGGCGAACTCCAGCTCCCCGTCGAGCGTCCGGCGGGCGAGGTCGCCCGTGTGGTACATCCGGGAGCCGTCGCCCGCGAACGGGTTCGCCACGAACCGGCTCGCGGTGAGGCCGGGGCGGCCCAGGTAGCCGAGGGAGAGCTGATCGCCATCGACGTAGATGGCGCCCACCCGGCCCGGCGGCACCGGCCGGAGCCGGTCGTCGAGCAGATGGGTGGCCAGTCCGGGGATCGGTCCGCCGATCGGGCCGGCGTCCCCGCCGCGGGCGAAGTCCTCGTCGGTCAGCACCCGGTGGGTGACGTGGACGGTGGTCTCGGTGATGCCGTACATGTTGACCAGCTCGGGCGAACCGGTGCCGTGCCGCTCCACCCAGCCGCGCAGCCGCCCGAGGTCCAGCGCCTCGCCGCCGAAGATGACGCGCCGCAGCGCCGTGGCCGGCCGCTCGGCGTGCAGGTCGGCCTCGATGAACTGGTGGAAGGCGGAGGGGGTCTGGTTGAGCACGGTGACGCCGCGCTCGCGGACCAGCCGGTGGAAGTCGACGGGCGAGCGGGTCAACGCGTAGTCGGGCACGAGCAGTTCGCCGCCGTGCGCGAGGGCTCCCCACAGCTCCCAGACGGCGAAGTCGAAGGAGAAGGAGTGGAACTGGACCCAGACGTCGTCGGGGCGGAAGTCCATGTCCGGCCGGGTGTTGACGAGGAGCGTGACGACCGCGGAGTGCGGGACGACGACGCCCTTGGGCCGGCCGGTGGAGCCGGAGGTGTAGATGACGTACGCCGGGTCCTGCGGGCTCGCCTCGGGCGCGGCGGTGTCGGCCGGCAAAAGCTCGTCGCCCTGGACGAGCACGCGGGCCGGCACGCCCGCCCGCTCCAGCAGCCGGGCGAAGCGGTCGCGCTGGTCCCGGTCCACGAGGACGACCTGCGGGGCGGCGTCGGCGAGGATGTACTCCAGCCGTTCGTCCGGGTGGGCGAGGTCGAGCGGTACGTACGCGCATCCGGCGGTGACGACGGCGACCAGGGCGACGACCTGCTCCAGGGAGCGCGGGACGGCGACGGCGACCCGCTGCCCGGGGCGGACTCCGGCCGCGCACAGGGTCCGGGCCGACGCGTCCTTGGCGGCCGCCAGTTCTCCGTATGTCAGGGAGCGCGTACCGCCGTCCAGAGCGCACTGGGTCACGGCGGTGGCCGCCGGGTCGCGGCGCGCGGCGGCGTCGAACAGCTCGCCCAGGGTCGTCGGGGCTACGGGCTCGGAGACCCGGCCGGCCTCGGGGGCCAGCTCGTCGACCCGGGCGTCGGGGCGGCTCAGCAGTTCGGTGAGGGTCCGGGTGAAGGTGGCAAGGATCGCCTCGGCGCTCTCGCGGCGCAGCAACTCCCCGTCGTAGATCAGGTTGAAGCGCGGGCGGCCGTCGGCGGTCCGCTCGACGACCAGCGTCAACGGGTAGTGCGGGGCGCCCTCGTTGACGATGTCGGTGACGACGAGGGTGTCGTCCGGTCCGCGCAGGGCGTCCACGTCGGCCGCGACGTCGAAGACGACGAGGGTGTCGAAGAGGGGGCCGGTGCCGCTTCGCCGGCCGATCCTCGCCAGGGAGACGTGCTGGTGCGCCAGCACGGCGCTCTGGTGTTCCTTCACGGCGGTGAGCAGGTCGTACGCGGTGTCGGTGGCGGTCCAACGGGCGCGTACGGGGATGGTGTTGATGAACAGGCCCACCATGTCCCGGATGCCGGGGACCTCGGCGTCGCGCCCGGAGACGGTGGAGCCGAGGACGACGTCCCGGCCGCGCAGGAGGGAGCCCAGTGTCACCGCCCACGCGCTGTGGACGGCCACGCTCAGGGGCACGCCCGCCGACCGTGCGGCGATGTCGACGTCGTCGGCGGGCTCGGCCGCGATGTCGGCGAACCGCCCGGAGGGGGTGTGCCCCTCGGCGACGAGCGAGGGGCCGGGCAGGCCGGCGAGTTCCTCGCCCCAGACACGGTCGCTCTCGTCCTGGTCCTGTCCGGCGAGCCAGGCGATGTAGTCGCGGTGGCCACCGAGCGGGTACACGGAGCCCGGCGCGTGGTACTCGGCCAGCAGTGCGCGGAGCATCGGCGGCACGGACCAGCCGTCCGCGATGATGTGGTGCACGGTCTGCACCAGGACGGTGCGGCCGGCTCCGGCACGGATGAGGGTGTAGCGCATCAGGGGCCCGGAGGCGAGGTCGAACCCGGCGCGGCGGTCCCGCTCGGCCAGTTCGCGGATCTCCTCGTCGGTCATGGTGGGGCGGTCCAGCGTGGTGAAGGGCGCCCGGACGCCGCTCTCGACGACCGAGACGACCCGGCCGTCGGCGAGGGCGGTGAAGCGGGCGGCCAGGTTGGGGTGGAGTATGAGCAGCCGGGTGGCCGCGGCGGCGAGCCGGTCGGCGTCCACCTCGCCCTCCAGCGTGAGCAGTTGCTGCTCCACATAGCTGCCCGTGGCGTCGTCGTCGAAGACCGAGTGGAAGTAGAGGCCCTCCTGCAACGGCGTCAGCGGCAGGACGTCCCGCAGCTCCGTGCTGTCCAGGTCGTCGACGTCGGCCTGGGTGAGCGGCACCAGTGGGAAGTCGCCGGGGGTGTGGCCGCCCTCCTCCAGCGCGGCGAGGGCGGAGAGGGCGGCGCCGAAGTACGCGGCGAGGGTGGTGATGTCCTCGTCGGTGAACACGCCCTCGGGCCAGGAGACGGTGGTGACCAGTTCGTAGGCGCCGTCGGCGTCCGGTTCGGCGATCGCGTTGAACTCCAGGGCGCGCGGCAGGCGCATCCTCGCGTCGCGCTTCTCGCCCAACTGGCCTGTGGTGCCAGCGAGCTGCCAGTCGCCGCAGGCGCCGGCGGCGAAGCGTCCCAGGTAGTTGAAGAGCACCTGCGGTGCGGAGGCGCTCAGTCCGGTGTCGGTGAGGTAGCGCAGGGCGCCGTAGGAGAGGCCGTTGCCCGGCACCTGGGCGAGGTCTTCCTTGACGGCCTTGAGCGCGGTGGCGAGGTAGGCGGGTGCGGTGAGGTCGGGTGCCGTGCCGGGGTCCACGGTCACCGGGAACAGGGTGGTGAACCAGCCGACCGTACGCGAGAGTTCGGGTTCGAATCCGACCGTGTCGGCCACGAACCGGCCCTCGCGGCCGTGCCCTTCCAGCTCGATGTGGGCGAAGGTCTGCTCCTGTCCGCGGTCGCGGCGCCACCGGGCGAGGGCGACGGACAGGGCGGTCAGCAGGACGTCGTTGACGCCCGCGTGGAACGCGGCGGGGATCTTCCCCAGCAGTGCGGCCGTCTCCTCGGGTCCGACGCGGAGCGTCCGGGTCCGTTCCCGGGCCACGGTGTCGGCCTCGGTGAGGGGGCGCCTGCCGATCGGCGTGTCCGTTCCGGGCAGGGTGCGCTGGTGGTACGTGCGGTCCGCGTCGAAGGCCGGGCGCCCCAGGAGCTGGGTCCAGCGTCTGAACGACGTGCCGACGGGCGGGAGTTCGACGGGTGCGCCGCAGGTGTGCTGCCGCCAGGCCGTGGCGAGGTCGTCCATCAGGATGCGCCAGGAGACGCCGTCGATCACCACGTGGTGGGCGACCAGGACGAGTTGGCGCGCCTCGCGGCGCCAGACGGCGCGCAGCATCACCCCGTTGTCCGGGTCGAGCCCTTCGGTGGCGCGTCGGACGCACTCCGCCGGCGGGGCGTCGCTCTCCTGCCACTCCACGACGCTGCGCCCGGCCGGTGGGATGTCGAAGCTCCACCGCTCGCCGCGCACCAGCGTGGCGCGGAGCATGTCGTGGCGGTCGAGCAGGGCGGCGAGGAGGGTGTCGAGGGCGTCGGCGGTCAGCTGGGCCGGGGTGGTCAGGACGACGGACTGGACGAAGCCGTCGATCGCGTCGGTGGTCTCGCCGAGCCACTGCACGATGGGCGATCCCACGACGGCGCCGGTCGGGGTGTCGGCGTGGTCCACGGTGGAGACGCCCTCGCGGCTCGCCACCGCCGCCAGCGCCCCGACGGTGCCGTCGGTGAAGATCTGGCGGGCCGTCACATGGAGGCCTGCCTCCCGCAGGGTGCTCAGCAGGGAGATCGCCAGGATGCTGTCGCCGCCGAGCTGGAAGAAGTCCTGGTCGACGCCGACTTCGTCCACGCGCAGCACCGCGGCGACCGCCGCGCACACCAGGCGCTCGTTCTCGGTGGCGGGCGCCGTGACGGCGCCGGTGGGCCGGGCGGGTTCCGGCAGGGCCGTGCGGTCGATCTTGCCGTTCGCGGTGAGCGGGAACTCCGGCAGGACGACGAGGTGGGCGGGGACCATGTACGCGACCATGTGGGCACGGGCCCAGTGCGTGACCTCGTCCGCCGTGAGCTGCTCGCCGCCGGCGGAGGGGACGACGTAACCCACCAGGTAGGTGCCGCCCGCGCTGTTCTTCCGGGCGACGACGCAGGTGTGGCGCACCCGGGGGTGCTCGGCGAGTGAGGCCTCGACGTCCTCGATCTCCAGGCGCATCCCGCGGATCTTGATCTGGTTGTCGGCGCGGCCCAGGAAGTCGAGCGAGCCGTCCGGGGCGAACCGGGCCAGGTCGCCGGTCCGGTAGAGCCGGGAGCCGTCCAAGGCGAAGGGGTTGGCGACGAACCGGGAGGCGGTGAGGCCGGGGGCGCCTGCGTATCCGCGCCCCAACAGCAGTCCGCCCACGTAGAGTTCGCCGCCGACGCCGACCGGGACCGGGCGCAGTTCGTCGTCCAGCACGTAGAGCTGGGTGTTGGGGTTGGCCTTGCCGATCGAGGTCGACAGGCGTTCGGCCTCGCCCCGGTAGATGACGTGGGAGACGCCGATGGTCGTCTCGGCGGGCCCGTAGCCGTGGTACAGGGGGATGCCGAGCCGGGTGCGGAACCGCTCGTACAGCTCCGGGGTCAGTACCTCGCCGCCGCACCAGACGTGGCGCAGGCTGTCCAGGCGGCCGGTTCCGGCCTCGATCTCCAGGAGTACGTCCAGCATGGAGGAGACCAGGTAGGCGAAGGTGACGCGCTGCTCGGCGATCACGCCGAGCAGGTGGTGCGGGTCGCGTTCGCCGCCGGGCCGCAGGATGACCAGCCGGCCGCCGGAGACCAGCGGCAGGAAGATCTCGTTGACGGAGATGTCGAAGGAGAGCGGCGCCTTGAACAGCGACGCGTCGTCGGGGCCGAACCGCAGGATCTCGTCGACCTGCCACAGCAGGCGCTCGCTGATCGCCTCGTGGCGGATCATGGCGCCCTTGGGCCGGCCGGTGGAGCCGGAGGTGAAGATGACGTACGCCAGCGAGGTGGCGTGGACGGCCGTCTCGGGCGCTTCGACCGGGCGGGAGCCGAACCGCCAGTCGCCGAGGTCGACGGCGACGGCGTCCGGCTCGGCCGCGTCGCACTCGTCCGAGCCGCTCAGCTGGAGGACGACCCCGGCGTCCGCGATGACGACGGCCCTGCGGGCCGCGGGCCACTGCGGATCGAGCGGCACGAACGCGCACCCGGCCTGGAGGACGGCGAGGAGCCCGATGACCATGTCGGCGGAGCGGCCGAGCGAGATCCCGACGACCTGTTCGGCCCGGAGGCCGCGTTCGATCAGGTGGTGGGCCAACTGGGCCGATCTCTCGGCGGCCTCACGGTACGTCAGCGTGCGGTGCTCGTCGACGATGGCGACGGCGTCCGGCCTGGTGCGCGCCTGCTCGCGGAACATCTCCATGAGGGTCGGGCGGACGCGGTCGGCCCGGTTGTCGTTCCAGCCCGCCAGGGTCTCGATCCGCTCCGGGACGCTGGAGGGGCCGATGGTGCCGACGGGCCGGTCCGGGAAGTCGGCCAGGTCCTGCAAGGCGAGCTGGGCTTCGGCCGGGCGGGCGCTGTCGGGGACCGTGATGCTCAGACCGTCCGCCCCGACCTCCCAACCGCGGCTTCCGCCACCGCCGTTGTCGACCCATCCCAGGACGTCGGCGAACGAGGTGCGGGGAGTGAGGTCGATTCCGTCGGGGCCGGCACCCGTCGCCCAGTACGCCAGGGCGATGGCGCAGGCTTCGGCGATGGTCCGGTCGCCGTAGTCGCCGATGCGCCGGCGTACATCGGCGAAGTGGGTGGAAGAGAGAAGTACGTGAGGAGCGGTCGGTTCCGTCATCGGAGACTCAGCACCCTTCCGAGGCATTCACTTAGCCCAACCTTACTGAGGCTTACCTAACTACCTTCGCGCCATGCGCGCCACAGCCTCGCGTACATTCCGCCCAGGGCCACCAGCTCCTCGTGGGTCCCCTCCTCCACCACGCGCCCCGCGTCCAGCACGGCGATCCGGTCCGCCGCCATGGCCTGGGTCAGCCGGTGGGCCACGAAGAGCGTGGTGCGCCCCGCGCACGCGGCCAGCACGGCGCGCTCCAGCTCGGCGGCGCCCTCGCTGCCCGCCTCGGCGGTCGACTCGTCCAGGACGACCACCGGAGACCGGCTCAACACCAGCCGGGCCAGCGCGACTTGCGCGACCTTGGTCACATCCAGGCGCTCACCGCCCTCGCCGACCACGGCGTGCAGCCCGCCGGGCAGCAGCTCGACCCACCCGTCGGCGCCGACGGTCCGCAGCGCGTCCCTCAACTGCTCGTCGCTCGCCTCGGGTGCGGCCAGGCGCAGATCGTCGGCGAGCGGCCCGGAGAACACGTGGGTCTCCTGGGTCAGGATGCTCACCAGGGACCGCGCCTCGGCCTCGTCGAGCCCCGCCAGGGACCGCGACCCGATGCGTACGGTCCCGGACTGCGGGGTGCCGATGCCGGCGATCAGCGCGGCCAGGGTCGACTTCCCGGCGCCCGTCGCCCCCACCAGCGCCAGCGACCCGCCCGCGGGGACGGACAGGTTCACGTTCCGCAGGACCGGCTCCTCGGTGTCCGGATAGCTGAAGGTCAGGTCCTGCACCGTCACCGCGTACGGCACGTCCTCGGCGCGGGCGACGGAGGCGTCGCCCACCAGCCGCTCCTCCGCCGGCTCCCCCAGCACCCCGACCAGACGGGTGAGGCTCGCGCCCGACTTCTGCGCCTCGTCGAAGGTGAACATGATGGCCCCCAGCGGGGTGAACAGCCGGTGGAACATCAGCGGGGCCGCCGACACCTCGCCCAGCGTGGCGGCGTCGGCCTCCAGCAGGGCGTACCCCACCACCAGGATCAGCACGAGACCGATGAACTCGGCGCGGTTCTCCCGGCCGACGAACCGGCCGAAGAACCGGAAGACCTCGACACCGAGATCGCGCACCCGCCACGACTCGGCGGTGACCTTCTCGCGGACGTCGTCCTCCAGGCGGTACGCCCGTACCGTGTCGATCCCGTCGAGACCGCTGATCAGCGCCTGGGCGCGGTCGGCCTGGGCGATGCGCTGCCTGCGGTAGAGCGGTGCGGACCTGGGCAGGTACCAGCGCAGGGCCAGCGCGTACGCCGGCAGGGCGCAGGCCCCGGCCAGGCCCAGCCGCCAGTCCAGGCCGAACATGCCGAGCGTGGCGACGGCCACCAGCACCCCCGCCGAGAACACCGTCGGGACGGCCTGCCGGATGCCCTTGGACAGCACGGCCACGTCGTCACCGACCCGGGAGAGCACATCGCCCCGGCCGACCTGTTCGACGCGCGCGCTCGGCATCCCCAGCACGGCCCGCACGGCGCTCTCCCGCAGCCGCGCGAGGAGCTCCGCCCCCAGCCGCCCGATCAGATAGGTGGAGGCCGCGGTGGCCGCCGCGCCGAACAGCGCGGCGGCCCCCATCAGCACCCCGACCGTGACGAGCACCGAGCGCGACTCGCCACCGACCACCCCGTCGACCACCCGGCCCAGCAGGAGCACGGGGACCACCTGGAGGGCGGCCCCGGCCACGGTGGTGAGCACGGTGGAGAGCGTCAGCCAGGGGGCTCCGCGGCAGTGCGCCGAGACCCACCCGGTGGCCTCCCGCCCCGTCGCCGTACGCAGCTTCGTGGTGGCCACGGGGGTGTCGGTGGCTGTCACGTGATCGCCGGTCCTCGGTGGGGAAGGGGCGGTTCGGCCGCCATCGCTACCTGGCCGCCTTCACGAGCTCGTCGATCGCGTACGGCAGGGAGAGCAGCGTGCCCTGGGACATGGCGGCACCGATCGCCGGGCCCTCGCTGTCCAGCAGGTACGACACCTTGCCGTTCTTGACGGCGGGCAGGTTGGCGAACAGCTCGAACTTCTTGAGCGCCTCGGTGTCGGCCTTGTCGTTGATGACGAAGATGCGGTCGACGTCGATCAGGTCGATGCGCTCGGGCGAGAGCTGGGTGGAGAAGTTGCCGTCGGCGATCTTGTCGATCTCGGTCTGGTACGTGAATCCGCTGCCCGTCACGAGCTGTCCGCGCACATCGGTGGAGGTGAACGGGTGCACCGCGTCCTTGTACCAGGAGAGCGCGACGGCCTTCTGCTCCGCGAACCCGGGGTTGGCCTTCCTGGCCGCGTCGAGCTTGTCCTGGATGCCCTTCACCAGCTCGGTGCCCTCGGACTCCTTGCCGAGCGCCTTGGCGATGTGCACCGCGTTGTCCTGCCAGGGAGCGCTGAAGGGCTCCTTCTCGGCCTTGGTGCGGCCGACGGTGGGCGCAATCCTGGAGAGCTTGTCGTAGGCGGCCTGGTCGACCTCGGAGTAGACCGCGATGATCAGGTCCGGCCGCAGGGAGGCGATCTTCTCGTAGTTGGGGCCCGCGTCACCGTTGTTCATGATGACCTCGGGGCGGGTGTCGCCCCACTTGTCCTTCACCCAGGGCCACTGGGTGTTGATGTCGGGGGTCCGGCCCACCGGGTTCGGGTACTGGTCGACCATGCCGACCGGCCTGATGCCGAACGCCAGGATGGCCTGGTCGTCCGTGTACCCCACGGAGACGACCCGCTCCGGAGCCTTCTCGACCTTCGTGGATCCGAACGCGTGCTCCACCGTGACCGGGAACGCCCCGGTGGCGGCGGCTGGGGCGTCGTCGCTCTTCTTCTCCTCCGCGTCGGAACCGCATCCCGCGAGGAGGCCGACGCCGAGGGTCGCGACGGAAAGTGCCGCAGCCGGCCGCTGCCACGGCTTCACACGCGTCGTTCGATGGAGAAGCATCCGGTATCCCTTGCTTTCGCGCTGTCCACTGCGCCCCTGTACGAGGGCGTGCAAACCCTAACCCGCCCAAGTGAGGCTAGCCTAGCCTTACTTCGAGGTACTGCCCGTCCAGGGCGAGCCGACGGTGCGGCCAACCCCCTTGCCGGCGCGTTCACTTCACCGGACAGCCACCCACCGGTTCGAGCCGCACGTGCGTACGTCCGATGGGGACGATGAGCGGCCGGTCGCCCACCGGGTCGTCGATCACCATGGCCCGCAGCCCGAAGGCCTCGCGCAGCAGTTCGGCGGTGATCACATCACGCGGGTGCCCCTGCGCCAGGATCGAACCCGCCCGCATCACGATGAGGTTGTCGCTGTAGCGCGTGGCGAGGTTGAGGTCGTGCAGCACCATGACCACGGTGCATCCCGACTCGTGCAGGTCGTCCACCAGGTCGAGCACGTCGATCGCGTGCGCCAGGTCCAGATAGGTGGTCGGCTCGTCCAGCAGCAGCAGATCGGTGCCCTGGGCCAGGGTCATGGAGATCCAGACGCGTTGACGCTGGCCGCCGGAGAGCGAGTCCACCGGACGGTCGGCCAGGTCGGCGACCCCGGTCATGGCCAGGGCGCGCTCCACGACACCGGCGTCGTCCGAGGACCACTGCCGCAGCCAGCTCTGGTGCGGATGACGCCCCCTGGCGACCAGGTCCCCCACCGTCAGGCCCTCGGGCGCCACGGGTGCCTGCGGCAGCAGACCGAGCTTCTTCGCCACGTCCCTGGTCCTGAGTGTGACGATGTCCTCGCCGTCCAGCACGACCGTCCCGCCGGTCGGCTTGAGCAGACGCGTCAGGGTACGCAACAGCGTGGACTTCCCGCAGCCGTTGGGGCCGATGATCGTGGTGACCACCCCGGGCGGGATCGCCACGTCGAGACCGTCGATGACCGCCCGTCCGCCGTAGCCGACCGTGACGCCCCTCGCCGCCAGCCGTGGAACGTCCTCGGCCTTCGACCGGGCCTCGGTGATGAACTGAGCGACCACAAGCACCCCCTGAATTAAGGCTCGCCTAACCTTAGCGTCTCCGGCGGGAGTTCACCCCGGAACGTCGCGGGCCCCGCCTAGCGGAGGTTCGCCCGCACCAGCAGGTAGACGAGGAACGGACCGCCGATCGCGGCGGTGACCACACCGACCGGAAGGGTGATCGGCAGCGCCGTCCTCGCGATGAGGTCCGAACCGATCAGCAGCAGCGCCCCCAGCAGGCCGGAGGCGACCATCGGCGGTGTCGGGACCCTCGCCAGCCGCATCGCCACCTGGGGCGCCACCAGCGCGACGAACGGGACGGGCCCCGCCGCGCTCACCGCCACGGCGGCCAGCAGGACCGCGCAGAGCAGCAGGACGGCCCGTACCCGGGTGTACCGCACGCCCAGCCCGGCGGCCACGTCGTCACCGAGGTGCATCGGCTTGAACGGGAACGCGGCGGCCGCCACCACGGCCAGCAGGACCAGCGCCCCCCAGAACGCGACCCGCACCTCGTCCCACGACCGGCCGTCCAGCGAGCCGACCAGCCACGCCTGGGCTCGCGCCACGTCCCTGATGTCGGCCGACACCAGGAGCCAGGTCGTGATCGCCTGCATCACGGCGCTCACCGAGATGCCGATCAGGATGAGCCGGAAGCCGTCGATCCCGCGCCGCCACGCCAGGAAGTAGACCAGCAGCCCCGTGCCGAGCCCGCCCAGGAGCGCCGCCGCCGACAGCCCCACCGAGCCGACGACCGCCGCGGCGGCCCCGCCCGACACCGTCACCAGGAAGACCGCGACCGCACTGGCCCCGCTGGTGATCCCGAGGATGTCGGGGCTGGCGAGCGGATTGCGGGCGACGGACTGGGTGATCGCCCCGGACACGCCCAGGGCGATGCCCACGATGAGACCGGCCAGGGCGCGCGGCATCCGCAGGTCCGTCACGACGAACTCGTCGATCTGTTCGCCCTGGCCCAGCAGGGTGGTGACCACCCGCGACAGGCCGATGGGGAAGTCCCCGACGGCGATGGAGAGGCAGAACACCAGGAAGGCGCCGGCCGCCAGCACCAGCGTGACCAGGACGAGCCAGGGCCGCCAGACGAACGACACCTGCCCGAGCCGCACGCCGGCCGCCAGGGCCGGGTTCGCGCCTGACGGGTTCGCGGCGGCCGGCTTCAGGTCCGTCCCGCTCGTACGCCCTTGTCTCTTCATGCGCTCCTGAACTTTCCTCGCCACACCAGAACCGCGAAGAACGGGGCGCCGACGAGGGCGACCACGACCCCCGGTTCCAGTTCACCGGGGCGCACCACCAGGCGCCCCACGATGTCGCAGACCAGCAGGACGACGGCGCCGAGCAGACCCGCGTACGGCACCAGCCACCGGTAGTCGGGGCCCGTCAGATACCGGGCCACATGGGCGACCATGAGCCCGAGAAAGGCGATGGGTCCGCACGCCGCCGTGGCCGCGCCCGCCAGCAGGGTGATGGCGACGATGCCGACGGCCCGGCTCAGCACGATGTTGACGCCCAGCCCGCGCGCCACGTCGTCGCCCAGGTTGAGCAGGTTGAGGGAGGGCAGGGTGCTCAGCGCCAGGACGAGCCCGACGGCGATGAAGCCGGTCACCGGCCAGATGACGTCGAACCCCACCCCGGACACGGAGCCCGCGTTCCAGAACCGCAGCGCGTTCAGCGACTTCTGGTCGGTCAGCGCGACCGCCGTGGTCATCGCCATGAGGAAGACGGTGATGCCCTGCCCGGCCAGGGCGAGCGTCAGCGGATTGCCCGCTCCCCGGCCGATGCTCGCCAGGCCGAAGACGACGACGCCGGCGACCGCCGCCCCCACGAAGGCGAACCAGACGTACTGGAACGGGTCGGTCAGGCCGAACACGGCGATCACCGACACCACGGCGAACGAGGCACCGCTGTTCACCCCCAGCAGGCCGGTGTCGGCGATGGGGTTGCGGGTGTACCCCTGGATCAGCGCGCCGCCGACGCCCAGGGCGGTGCCGGCCACGATCGCGAGGACCGTACGGGGCACCCGGACGGTCCGCACGATGAGCCTGATCTCGGTGAGCCGCTGATCGGAGTCGGCCGCCGCGAACAGCCCGTGCCAGACCTCGGCGAGGCTGAGCGCACGGGCCCCCACGGCCAACGACAGCGCGGCGACGAGCACGAGGAACGCCACCAGCGTGCCCAGTCCCACAACCCGCCTGCGGCGGACCTCTGTTGCACCCCTGGGCACGGGGCGCTCGACTGTAGTCGTGCTCATATGGACGTACGTTATCCCTACTGATCCACCGGGGCTCATGGCCGGCCGTGCGGGCGCACCCCGCGGCCGGGTGCGCCCGTACGGCCGCTCGTGCTGGGTCCTGAACCGGTTCTTCGGGCCCGGAAAGCCTCTCTAACCGACGGCGCTGCCCGTGCCGTCGGCGACCGGGCGGGCCTCGTCGGAGGTGGACTTGAGGCTCCGGTCGAGCAGGGAGTCCAGGATCTCGCCGACGCGTATCGCGGTGTTGGACAGCAGCGACGTCGTGATGCCGTGCGTGTGCTCCGTACCTCCCTGGAGATAGATTCCGCAGTTCAGGGCGGGGTCGGTGGCGATACGGTAGTCGCGCTCGACCCGGACACGGCCCTCGTCGTCGAGCAGGCAGCGGTCGGCGACCTCACCGAGGTGGGCGAGCGGGTCGGCGGGGCTGTAGCCGGTGGCGAACACCACGATGTCGGCGTCCAGGGGCGCTTCCTCCCCCGTGACGAGGGATTTCACGGTGGTACGGACGCCGTCGGGCCTCTCCTCCACGTCGGTGACCCGGGACACGTTGAGGAAGCGCAGCCGCTCGGTACCGAGGACCTTCTCCCGGTACATCTGCCGGTACAGGTCGTCGATCAGGTCGATGTCCACCACCGAGTAGTTGGTGTTCCCGTGGTAGGCCATCAGCTGGCTCTTGACGCCGTCGGGTGCGGCGAAGTAGTCGTCGACCGCCCCGGGGTCGAAGATCCGGTTGGCGAAGCTGCTGTCGTCGGCGGGGCTGTAGCCGTAGCGGGAGAAGACCGCGCAGACCTCGGCCTCGGGGAAGCGGCGGTGCAGGTAGGCGACGTTCTCGGCGGCGCTCTGCCCGGCGCCCACGACGACGAACCGCGAGGGCGAGGTGCCCTCCAGCGCCTCGACGTTGCACAGCAGATCGGAGTTGTGCCAGACGCGGTCGCCACGCCGCACGCCCTCCGGCAGCACAGGGCGCAGCCCGGTGCCGATGACGAGGTTGCGGGCCCGGTGCACTTCGAGGCCGCCCCCCGACCGGACGGTCACGTCCAGGTACTCCACGGTGCCCTCGTGGACGAAGGGCGTCACGGAGACGACCTCGTGTCCGTAGGAGACCATGTCGTCGACCTTGGCCGCGGCCCACTCGAAGTAGTCGTGGAACTCCACGCGCAGCGGGAAGAGGTTCTTGTGGTTGATGAAGTCGACCAGCCGGTTCTTGCTCTGGAGGTAGCAGAGGAAGCTGAACTCGCTGGCCGGGTTCCGGAGCGTCACCAGGTCCTTGAGGAAGGAGACCTGCATCGTGGCGTCGTCGATCAGCATGCCACGGTGCCAGCCGAAGCTCGGCTGCTGCTCGAAGAAGTGCGCGGTGACCGGCCCCCGCCCTCCGACGCGTGTGTTGTGCTCTCTGAGCGCGATCGCCATGGCCACATTGGAAGGGCCGAAGCCGATTCCGATGAGGTCGTGGACCGGTGGTGCGTCGCCAGGATGAACCTGTGACATGTCACTCCCATCGTGCGGGAAAGCCGCCTGTCAGGCGCCGAGGGCAGGGGGGCGAGACGGGCACGCCGACGAAGCGGCCCGCAACCCAACTTAGGTGAGCCTAAGCTAATTGGATCGAGGCTGTCGAGAGGGCCGGACGGCTGCCGATCACCTGATGTGCCGTCAATTGGGTTACGGAAAGGCCTTATTGACAGACATGGTGAGTTGTGCGTCACCAGGTGTGATCGCGATCCGGGGTTCGGGCTGCGCGGTGATGCGCCGGCCCGCTCCCCCTCGGACCCTTTCGCCTCACCAGGGAGCCGGGCGGCCTCACACGCTGACGCCGGCAGGTGTGCGTGAGCCGTAATCCCAGGCGTTCCCGGAGCGTGACGGGGTGGAAACCCGGCCTTTCTACCGTGCTGCTCATCAGGCTGCCCGCAGCGGACCGCGCGGGCCGGCACATGAGGTACGCAGACCGGGAGGTGGAGGTTCGGTGCCGGCTGATGCGGAGAAGGACAGCGTCCGTACCGTCTGTTCGTACTGCGGGGTCGGCTGCGGCATCGTGCTCGACATCACGCGGGACCCCGTCGACGGCCGCCGCCGCGCGGCCAGGGCGTCGGGGGACAAGGAGCACCCCGGCAACTTCGGCCGCCTGTGCACCAAGGGGGCCACGAGCGCGGACATGCTGGCCGCACCCGGGCGCGTGTCGAAGGCGCTGGTGCGGGCCGAGCGCGGGGCCGAGCCCGTGGGGACCGACGTGGACGAGGCGATCACGGCGGTGGCCGGCCGACTGCGGGCGCTCCTGGACGAGCACGGCCCGAACGCGCTCTCCTTCTACGTGTCCGGGCAGATGTCGCTGGAGGCGCAGTACCTGGCCAACAAGCTGGCCAAGGGCTTCGTCCGGACCAACCAGATCGAGTCGAACTCGCGGCTGTGCATGGCGAGTGCGGGAACCGGTTACAAGCTGTCGCTGGGGGCGGACGGCCCGCCCGGCTCCTACCAGGACTTCGACCGTGCGGACGCCTTCTTCGTCATCGGCGCCAACATGGCCGACTGCCACCCGATCCTGTTCCTGCGCATGATGGAGCGGATCAAGTCGGCCGGGGCCAGGCTGATCGTCGTCGACCCGCGCCGCACCGCCACCGCCGACAAGGCCGACCTCTTCCTGCAGATCAGGCCCGGCACCGATCTCGCCCTCCTCAACGGCCTTCTGCACCTGCTCGTCCGGAACGGCCACACCGACGAGGAGTTCATCGCCGAGTTCACCGAGGGCTGGGAGGAGATGGCCGGCTTCCTCCCGGACTACCCGCCGGAGAAGGTCGCGGAGATCACCGGGATTCCGGAGGCCGACATCCGGCGGGCCGCGCGGTGGATCGGCGAGGCCGGCGCGTGGATGAGCTGCTGGACCATGGGCCTGAACCAGTCCACGCACGGCACCTGGAACACCAACGCCCTGATCAACCTGCACCTCGCCACCGGGGCCATCTGCCGCCCGGGATCCGGCCCGTTCTCGCTGACCGGCCAGCCCAACGCCATGGGCGGCCGGGAGATGGGCTACATGGGCCCCGGCCTGCCCGGCCAGCGTTCGGTCCTGGTCGAGGCCGAACGTGCCTTCGTCGAGAACCTGTGGAACATTCCCGAGGGCTCGCTGCGGACCGAGGTCGGGCGCGGCACGGTGGAGATGTTCGAGCAGCTGGCCGCCGGGGAGATCAAGGCGTGCTGGATCATCTGCACCAACCCGGTCGCCTCGGTCGCCAACCGCAGGACCGTCGTCGCCGGGCTGGAGGCCGCCGAACTCGTCATCACGCAGGACGTCTTCGCCCAGACCGAGACCAACGCGTACGCCGATGTCGTGCTGCCGGCCACGCTGTGGGCGGAGTCCGACGGGATCATGGTCAACTCCGAGCGGAACCTCGCCCTCGTCCAGGGGGTCGTCGACCCACCGGGGCAGGCGCTGCCGGACTGGCAACTGATCGCCCGGGTGGCCTGCGCGATGGGATTCGCCGAGGCGTTCACGTACGCCTGCGCCGAGGAGGTGTTCGAGGAGCTCAAGCAGGCCTGGAACCCCGCGACCGGCTGGGACGTGCGCGGCGTGAGCTACGAGCGTCTGCGCACCACGCCCGTGCAGTGGCCGGCGCCGACGGCCGACGGCCCGGACCGCAACCCGGTCCGCTACCTCAACGACGGCGTCAGCCAGACCCTCCTGGAACGCGAGGACGGCACCCGGCCCCGCCTGGCCTTCCCCACCGCGAGCGGACGGGCCCGGTTCTTCGGCCGCCCCCACCTTCCGGCGGCCGAACTCCCCGACGACGACTACCCGTTCGTCCTCACCACCGGGCGCCTCCAGCACCAGTGGCACACGATGACCAGGACCGGCAAGGTCGCCAAGCTGAACAAGCTCGATCCCGGCCCGTTCGTCGAGGTGCACCCCGAGGACGCCGCCGCTCTGGGTGTCGCGGCGGGCGACCACCTGGAGGTCGCCTCCCGCCGCGGCCGGGCCGTCCTGCCCGCCGTGGTCACCGACCGGGTCCGGCCGGGGACCTGCTTCGCCCCGTTCCACTGGAACGACCTGTTCGGCGAGTACCTCAGCATCAACGCCGTCACCAACGACGCCGTCGACCCGCTCTCCTTCCAGCCCGAGTTCAAGGCCTGCGCCGTCGCACTGGCCCGGACGGCCGCCCCCGTACCGGCCACCCACCCGGACTCCCGGCCGGAGAGCGCCCCCGTGCCCCCCGCCGACCCCGTCCCCACCGCGACAGCCTCCGCCGACCCGCCCGTCCACGCGCTCGCCGCCCTCTTCGGCATCGCCGACCTCGCACCCGCACCGATGGCCGAGGCGGAACGCCGCTACCTCGCCGGCTACCTCTCCGGGCTCGCCGTGGCCCCACCCGACGGGCGCGTCCCCGTCCTGCCCCCGGACGCACCCGTCGACCCGGGCCACGCCTTGTGGGTGGACGGCGTGCTCGCCGGCATGTTCTCCCGTACGGCCGAGGCCGCCGCTCCCGGCCCCGGGGCCCCGCGGACCGGCACCACGGCGGCCGAGCCGGCCGTGCCGGACCGCCGTCTGCTCGTCCTGTGGGCCTCCCAGACCGGCAACGCCGAGGAGTTCGCCGCGGCCACGGCCGCCCGGCTCACCGGGGCGGGCCGCGCCCCCGAGCTGCTCCCCATGAACGACGTGTCCCCGGCCCGGCTCGGCGCCGGCACCGACGTACTCCTGGTCACCAGCACCTTCGGGGACGGCGACGCCCCCGACAACGGCGCCGGCTTCTGGCGGACGCTGTCCGACCCGGAGGCCGGGCGGCTGGAGGGAGTCCGGTACGCGGTCCTCGCCTTCGGGGACTCCTCCTACGAGGACTTCTGCGGCCACGGCCGACGCCTGGACGAACGCCTCGACGCCCTCGGCGCCACCCGCCTCGTTCCCCGCACCGACTGCGAGCCCGACTTCGAGGAGCCGGCCGGGCAGTGGCTCGGGCAGGTCGTCGCCGCCCTGGCCACGGCCGACGGCCCACGGCCCGAGCCCTCCGACACGGCCGAGGCTGCCGCCCCGCCACCCACCGCCCCCGTCGCCGCAGCCCCACCGGCCACCGCGACCGCAAAGCCCGCTCCCGTACCGGCCGGCCACAGCAAGGCGCAGCCGTTCGCCACGCTCCTCGTCGGCAACAGGCTGCTGAGCCTGCCCGGTTCGCAGAAGGAGGTCCGGCAGTTCGCCTTCGACACCCGTGACGGCGAACTCGCCTACGACGCCGGAGACGCCCTGGGGGTATGGCCGGCCAACGGCGCCCCGCTCGTGGCCGAGTGGCTCGCCCTCACCGGGCTCGGCCCCGACGAACCCGTCGACCTGGGCGACGGCGCCCCGGTCCCCCTCGAGGAGGCGCTCCGCACCCGCCTGGACATATCGCGCATCTCCCCCGCGCTGCTCAGGTTCACGGCCGAGCGGACCGGCAGCCACGAGCTGAAGCGGCTGCTGCGCTCCGACAACAAGGACGCGCTGGCGAAATGGAGCTGGGGCCGCCAGGCCGCCGATGTCGTCGCCGCGTACCCCGTCCGCGCCTCCGCGGCGGAGTGGACGGGTGTCCTCAAGCGGCTCCAGCCCCGCCTGTACTCCATCTCCTCCAGCCCGCTCGCCCACCCCGGCGAGGTGCGCCTCACCGTCTCCGTCGTCCGCTACACCAACGACCTCGGCCGGGACCGCAAGGGGGTCTGCTCGACCTACCTCGCCGACCATGCCGACGACGGCCCGGTCCAGGTCTTCGTACGGCGCTCACCGCACTTCCGCCCGCCCTCCGACCCCGCCACCCCCATGATCATGGTCGGCCCCGGAACCGGCGTGGCCCCCTTCGTCGGCTTCCTGGAGGAGCGCCGGGCCCGCGGCCACACCGGCCCCAACTGGCTCTTCTTCGGCGAACAGCGCCGGGCCACCGACTTCTACCACCGCGAGGAGCTGGAGGCCTACCAGGCGTCCGGCCACCTGGACCGGCTCGACCTCGCCTTCTCCCGCGACCAGCGCAACAAGATCTACGTCCAGGACCGCATGCGCGAACACGGCCCCCGCCTGTGGCAGTGGCTCCAGGACGGGGCCCACCTCTACGTCTGCGGCGACGCCTCCCGCATGGCCAAGGACGTCGACCAGGCCCTCACGGACATCGCCGCCGCCCACGGCGGCCTGGACACCGACGAGGCATCCGCGTACGTGAGGCGCCTGGCCTCGGAGAAGCGCTACGTCCGCGACGTCTACTGACGCCCGGACCGCGACCGGACAGCGGCACCGCCACGGCCGCGGTCCTCCGCCCACCGGATCTCGGCGGGCGACGTGTCGCCCCTGGCGCCGCACGCGCCGACCCCTGTCAGCCTGATTCGAAATATGTCAATATAGAGCGATGAGCAGGAAGAGAGCACTGTCCACGCCCCCGTTCACCGACGGCCGCGCGGTGGAGCCGTGTTGCCCACCGCTCTCCGAGCGCCCTCTGAACAGCGAAGAGGCCGAAGTGGCCGCTCAGCTGTTCAAGGCCCTCGGCGACCCGATCCGCCTGCGCCTCCTGTCCGCCGTCGCGTCGCACAAGGACGGCGAGGCCTGTGTCTGCGACATATCCGATGTCGGGGTCTCCCAGCCGACGGTCTCCCATCACCTCAGGAGGCTGAGGGAGGCGGGGCTCCTGATCTCCGAGCGCCGGGGCACCTGGATCTACTACCGGGCCGACCCGGTGACTCTCGCGGCGCTGGGACGCATCCTCTCCGCGGCCTCCGCGAGGGCGTGACCGGCGGCCGGTGGACTTGGGCCCCCGGCCGGCCGCCGGCCCTGCCGACGCTCATCTGCTGGGCGCCTCACACCGTCGTACGGCCTTCCCGGCTCACCCGGGCGGGCGGACCTCATGCGGAGTCAGCCCGGCCAGCCCCGCCCCTCGGAAGGGGCGCACGTCCACGTCCCGCGCACTGAACAGCTGGCCCAGCAGCGGCGCCGACACGGCCGCCGCCTCCCCGGCCGCCTCCCCGTAGGAGAGCAGCAGCGCGGGATCGGACAGGGCCGCGAAGCCCACCACCCGGTCGGCCTGGTGCGACCCGCTGCCTGGCTCGACCGATTGGCCGGGCACGGCCGTGAAGCCGAGCCGGGACTTGAAGCTGAACAGCCCCGCGTTGCCCAGGTGCCCGTAGAGGTTGACGTCCCGGCCGAGCGTCGTCCAGCGCCTCCCCCGCAGCCTCGCCTGACGCATCGTCTCCCAGTACAGGACCCGCGAAAGGCTGTCGGTGCGCTGTCCCGGTGTCACCGCCGAGAAGCGCGCTCGCATCTCCTCCCGGTCGGCCAGGTCCTCGTTCAGACAGGCCCCCACCAGCGCGGTGCCGCTCCGGACGGTGATCGCGCAGTAGGCGTCGGCCCGGTCGAGCATGCCGGCCCGCTGGTGGACCGCGACCGGCCACCCGTGCCGCATGCCGGCGATCTGCCGCTCGTACAGTTCGATGAACTCGTCGAGCAGTTCGGGGGTCAGGGGCTCCGTGCGGATCAGGAGGCCCGCCCCGGACGCGCGCCGGAAGGCGGAACGGATGTCGTAGCGGTCCTTGCCGGAGAGCGTGGCGAGGTAGGCGTCCTCGAAGTCCAGCACCTCCGCCTGCCACATGATCACTTGGGGTTTGGGGTGGAAGCCCGCCTCCCGCAGCCGCGTCCAGGTCTCGTACGGGGGGTCCTGCACCCTGACGACGTCCACCTGGCGTTCGTAGTCGCGCCACCGTCCGCTCAGCGCCTGGTCCACGTCGACGAGGGCCACCGGCAGGCCCAGGGACCGGGTGATCACGAGACGCCCGCGAGGTCCTTGGGGGAGGCCGGCGCGTCGGCCGTCCTCGTCCTCGCCCGGGAGCGGCCGCCGTCCGCCTGGGAGGAGGAGGTGAAGCGGCGCAGCCGCAGGCTGTTCGTCACCACGAAGATGCTGGACAGCACCATGGCCGCCGCGGCGATCATCGGGTTGAGGACGCCGGACGCGGCGAGGGGAATTCCGGCGAGGTTGTAGATGAAGGCCCAGAACAGGTTGCCCTTGATCGTCCCGAGGGTGCGCCGGGACAGGCGTACGGCGTCGGCGGCGTCTCGCAGGTCGCCGCGGACCAGGGTGATGTCGCTCGCCTCGATGGCCGCGTCGGTGCCCCCTCCGATGGCGATGCCCAGGTCCGCCTGGGCGAGGGCGGCGGCGTCGTTGATGCCGTCGCCCACCATGGCCACGGTGCGCCCCTCCTCCTGGAGTCGGCGGACGACGGCCGCCTTGTCCTGGGGAAGGACCTCGGCGTGGACGTGGGTGATGGCCATGTCGTCGGCGATGCGCCGGGCCGCCCCGGCCCGGTCGCCGGTGAGGAGTACGGGCGTGAGCCCGAGCCTGCGCATCTCGTCGATCGCGGAACGGCTGGTGGGCTTGGCCTCGTCGGCGACGAACAGCAGGCCGCGCACCTCTTCGTCCCAGCCGACCGCCACGGCTGTCCGGCCGCTGTTCTCCAGATCGTCCAAGGCCTTGCGCAGGCCGTCCGGCAGCTCCATGCGCTCGCCGACCCAGCTCGGCCGGCCGACCATCACCTCGCGCTCCCCCACGCGGCCCACCACACCGAATCCGGCGCTGGCACGGAACGCGTCGACCTTGGGCAGCACGGGTGCCACCTCGGCGGCCGCGGCGGTCACCGCCGTCGCGATGGGGTGTTCGGAGGCCTGCTCCAGCGCGGCGGCGAGCGTCAGCAGTTCGTCGCGGTCCGTCCCCTCCCCGTACTCCGTCGCGACGAGCCGCATCCGGCCCGTCGTCACGGTGCCGGTCTTGTCCAGGACGACGGTGTCGATGCGCCGGGTCGATTCGAGGATGTGCGGTCCCCGGATGACGATGCCCAGTTGTGCGCCGCGCCCGGTGCCCACGAGCAGGGCGGTGGGGGTGGCGAGCCCGAGGGAGCAGGGGCAGGCCACCACCAGGACGGCGACCGAGGCGGTGAGCGCGGCGGCCGCGCCTCCTCCGTTGCCGATCCAGAATCCGGCGACCGCCACGGCGATGCCGATGACGACGGGGACGAACACGGCCGCGATCCGGTCGGCCAGCCGCTGGACCGGGGCCTTGCCCGCCTGCGCCTCGGAGACCAGCCGGCTGATGTGGGCGAGCTGGGTGTCGGCCCCCACCCGTTCGGCGCGGACCACCAGGCGACCGCTGGTGTTGACGGTGGCTCCGGTGACGGCGTCGCCCTCGGACACCTCCTGCGGCACGCTCTCCCCGGTCAGCATGGAGACGTCCACGGCCGACGCGCCTTCCACGACCCGTCCGTCGGTGGCGATCTTCTCTCCCGGACGGACCACGAAGAGGTCGCCGACGCGCAGTTCGCCGACGGGGACGGCGACCTCCTGGCCGGCCCGCAGGACCGTGACGTCCTTGGCACCGAGTTCGAGCAGGGCCCGCACCGCGCTGCCCGCCCGCCGCTTGGCCCGGTGCTCCGCGTACCGGCCGACCAGGACGAAGAGGGTCAGGGAGGTGGAGACCTCGAGGTAGATGTGGTGCGATCCCTGCCCCGGTGTCGGGACCATGAGGAACGGCATCCGCATGCCGGTCACCCCGGCGTAGCCGAAGAAGAGGGCGTACAGCGACCAGCCGAAGGAGGCGAGCACTCCGATGGAGACCAGGGAGTCCATGGTCCCGGAGGCCTGACGGAGGTTCTTCCAGGCGGCGGTGTGGAACGGCCAGGCCCCCCAGACGGCGACGGGCGCCGCGAGGGTGAGGGAGAGCCACTGCCAGTGGTCGAACTGCAAGGGCATGACCATGGCCATGGCCATGACCGGCACGGTGAGGGCGAGGCAGACCAGGATGCGCAGCCGCATCGCGGCCAGTTCACGGTCGGCGGCGGCGTCGGCCCCCTCACCGGGCCCCTCCGCCGGGGCGGCGGCCTCGGGCGGTGGGGGCAGGGCGGCGCTGTACCCCATCTTCGTGACCGTGTCGATCAGTGCGTCGACGGTGTGCCGGTCGTCGAAGCTCACATGGGCGCGTTCCAGGGCGAAGTTGACCTCGGCCGTCACGCCGTCGAGTCGGTTCAGCTTGCGCTCGATGCGGGCGGAGCACGCTCCGCAGGTCATACCGCCGATGTCGAGCGTGACTACGGCTGGTGCCGTCGTGGCGGTGCCGGCCATGACTGCGGTCTCCTTCGGTAGGGCGGGTCAGAGGGGTGGCAGGGCTCTGCCGAGCAGCCAGGCCAGGCCGAAACATCCGACGAGGGCGGCGGCGTAGAGCGTGAGCCGGACGGAGGGGTTCACGCCGCGGTTCCCGCGAACTCGTATCCGGTGCGCTCGACGGCCGAGCGGACGGACTCGGGGGTGACGTCGTGCGGGGAGGTGACGGTCACCCGGCCGCTTCTGTGGTCGACCGTCACGGTGGTGTCCTCGCCGAGGTCGGTCTCGATGGCCGTACGGATGCGCTTGGCGCAGCCCCCGCAGGTCATCCCGCGGACCTCGAAGACGGTGGCCTTATCCATGGTGTGCTCCGGTTCCGGTGGACTTCAGGTAGGTGCCGATGCGGTCGAGGGCGCGGACGATGTCCTCGGTGGCGACCCCGTACGACAACCGGACGTGGTCCGGGGCCGCGAAGTCGTTGCCGGGCATGACCGCGACTCCGGCGTGTTCCAGCAGGTCGCGGGCGAAGGTGGCGGCGTCGTCGCCCGGCCGTGTGCACAGGGCGCCGATGTCGGCGAAGGCGAAGAAGCCGCCCTGCGGCGGGGCCGTCAGCCCGATCGGCGGCAGGCCGAGGATGCCGTCGCGCATGATCGTGCGCCGTTTGCTCAACTCCTCTGCCCGCCTGGCCAGTTCCGTCTCGGTGCCGTCGGTCAGCGCGGCGAGCGCGGCGTACTGGGAGATCGAGGAGGGGGCGGAGCTGGTGTGGCCCTGCACGGCCGTGAGGGCGGCGGCGACGGGGAGGGGCGCCGCCGCGAATCCGATGCGCCACCCCGTCATCGCGTACGTCTTGGAGAAGCCGCCGATGGTGACGGTCCGTTCGGCGATCTCCGGGCCGAGCGAGGCGACGGCGGTGAAGGACGCGCCGGCGTGGACGAGGTCTCCGTAGATCTCGTCGGTCACGATGACCAGCCCGTGCTCCACGGCCACCCGTGCGAGGGCCAGGAGTTCGGAGCGTTCGTAGACCACGCCCGTGGGGTTGGACGGGTTGTTGAGCAGCAGGACCCTGGACCGTGGGGTCAGGTGGGCCCGCAGCGCCTCGGGGGTGAGTTTGAAGCCGGTGCCGGCGGTGGGGACCGTCACCGCCGCCGCACCCGCGAGAGCGATCATATGGGGGAAGCTGACCCAGTACGGGGCGGGGAGGATCACCTCGTCGCCGGGCTCGCACAGGACGGTGAAGACCTGGGCGAGTGCCTGCTTGGCGCCGTTCGTCGTCACGATCCGCGCCGCGTCGTAGGGGCAGTTCCAGTGCTCCGTCAGGCGCCGGGCTATGGCCTCCCTGAGAGGCCGGACACCGGCGACCGGCGTGTACCGGGTACGGCCCTCGGCGATGGCCCGCCGGGCTCCGTCGGCCGCCTGGCGCGGGGTGGGGAAGTCGAGTTCGCCGCCGGTGAGGTTGATGATGTCGGCGCCGTCGGCGATCCGGGCCTTGATCTCGGCGTCCAGGGCCGCGGTGCTGGACGCGGGCAGCGATCGTGCGCGGCTGCTCAGCACGGGCTAGCCCTTCGCCGTCAGGTCGAACGCGGTGGTGGACGCTTCGCCGGAGGCGGGGGTGACGGTGACGGTGATCCGCCAGTCGCCCGCCATCCCCAGGACGAGCTTGGCCTCGTAGCCGTCGCCCTTGGGGCGCGCCGTCTGGTTCCCGCCCTTCATCTTCATGTTGGGCATCTCGGGGTTGATCTCGACCTTGGCGCCCGCCACCGCCTTCCCGTCGGCGTCCTTCACCGTGACGCCGGCCGTCCCGGCCGATCCCCCGCCGGTGGGCGGGCAGGGGGCCACGGTGAGCGTGACCTCCAGACCCGCGTCGGACTTGGTCGCCCGGCAGTCCTCGTCCAGGTCGGCGGCCGGGGCCGACCCGCCGGCCGCGTCCGAGGTGCCGGCGCAGCCGGTCAGGAGCGCGGCGGCCAGGAGCACGGCCGCGGCGCCGGCCCGGCGCGCGGCTCCCCGGGGGGTACGGGGCCCGGCCGGGTACGCCGCGGTCGTGGCCTCTCCGCCAGGCGGGTGGGGGGCCGTGCGCCAGGTCATGTGTCCTCCTCGGGACGTGCGTACGGTGGTGGTCAGCCGCAGCAGGACGACTTCTTGGGGGCCGCGGCGCCCTCGGGCTCCGACGCGGCGGGCTTGGGACCGCAGCACGAGGCCTTCTTCGGCTCGGCGGACGCGTCGGCAGCCGGCTTGGGGCCGCAGCAGGAGGAGGCCTTCTTCGGCTCGGCCGGGGCCTCGGCCGCCGGCTTCGGCCCGCAGCACGAGGAAGCCTTCTTCGGCTCCTCCGCGGTCGCGGCCGGGGTCTGCTGGGTGGCGTTCCAGAACATGTTGCCGAGGCTGGTGTCAGACATGGGCGGTGTCCTTTCCGGGGGTGTTCTTTCCGGGGGTGTTCTTGTGGGTGCGGCCCTCCTGGGCGTCGCACAGTTCGGTGAGCCGCCCGCCCGCGGTGAACAGCTCCACGGGCAGGCCGGATTCGACGATCCGTCCGTCCTCGATGACGAAGACCTGGTCGAGGTCTTCCACCAGGGGGAGCCAGTGCGCGACGACGACGGCCGTGCGGCCCTCCAGCAGGCGGCGTATCGCGGACAGGACGAGCCGCTGGCGTTCGGGGTCGACGCTGGAGACCGCCTCGTCCAGAACGATGACGCGGGGGTCGGCGAGCATCGCCCTGGCCAGGGCGATCAGCTGCCGCTCACCGACGGAGAGCCTCGAGCCCCGCTCGCCGACGCGGGTGCCGTAACCGTTGCGCAGGCCCATGACGGCCTCGTGCGCGCCGAGGGCCTTCGCCGCGTCGATCACCTGCTCCTCCGTGGCGCCGGGGCGCCCGAAGAGGATGTTCTCGGTGACGGTGCCGTCGAAGAGCTGGGCCTCCTGGGTGACCAGGAGCACCTGTGAGCGGACCGACGCGCTGCTGATGCCGGTCAGGTCGTGCCCGTCGATGCTGACCGTGCCGCCGGTCGGTGTGTAGAGCCGGACCAGCAGTTGCATCAGGGTGCTCTTGCCGGCGCCGCTCGTTCCGACGATGCCGATGTGCTCTCCGGGCTCCGCGCGCAGCGTGATGCCGTGCAGGACGTCGGGGCCGTCCCCGTAGGCGAAGGTGACGTCCTCGAAGGCGACGGCGCCCTCGACGGGCGGCAGGGTTCCGGCGCCGCTCCGCTCCTCCTCCAGGTCCAGGACGTCCAGGATCCGGCGTGCCGAGGTGGCGATGTCGGACGACTGGCCGAGCTGGTGGGCGAGGTCGCGGACGGGGTTGAGCATGCGCTTGACGAAGAGGGCGAAGGCGGCGAGCGTGCCGGCGGCCAGCGCCGTGCCGGACGCCATGCCCATGGACGCCATCATCGTGTCGGTGCCCATCAGCATCCAGGTCATGGGCATCATGCCGGCGGCCATGTCGAAGAAGAAGCCCGAGCCGAGCTGGTGCCCGTTGATGATCTGCAGGCCGCCGAAGAAGATCAGCAGGCCCAGGGCGAGGAAGACGCTGAATCCCAGGTGGGAGGTGAGCCACAGGCGTTTGCGGGAGAGCCGGTTGTGGACCGTGCTGTACTCCTCGGACCGCTTGCGCAGGTCGGCGAGGACGGCCTCCTCCTGGCCGAAGGAGCGGATGTCGGCCAGGCCCTCGATGCGCTGGTCGAGGTAGCCCACCATCTGGTCCCAGCCTTCGCGCTGCTTCCGGGTGTCGGGGCGCAGCCGCTTGGTCCACACCACCGCGATCCACACCATCAGGGGGATGGTGACCAGGGTGGGCAGCGCCACGAGGGGGCTGAGGGCGAGGAGGAAGACGGCGAACGCGAGGAACCAGATGACGCTGTTGGCCACTTCCATGAGGGACTTGGTGAGGAAGCCGCGGAACCGGTTGGCCTCGAAGAGCACGCGGGTGACCCATTCGCCGCTGGCCTGGGAGACGTGCCGGGAGAGCTGCACGTTGTGCAGGCGTACGACCAGGTCGTTGCGGATGGTGACGGACAGGCTCTCGTTGATCCGGATCATCGCCGAGTTGTAGACGATCCGGATGATGTTCTCCGCCACGGTCAGCACGACCAGGTTGATCGCGGTGGACCGTACGGCGCTCATGTCACCGATGACGATCTGTCCGATACCGGCCATCACGGTGTACATGACGGCGATGGTGGCGATGGAGTTCAGGATGGCCATCAGTGTGGCGACGCTGAGCCAGAACCAGTGGGGCCGCAGGTAGGGCAGGAATCTGCGGGCCGCCTTCATCAGGGCCTGCCGGGCTTCCCTGCCCTCCAGGGGGACCTCGTTCGAGGTGACGGTCATGAAGCCTTTCCTCCCTCCGGGGCGGTCGCCCCGGCGAGCGACGCCACGGCCTGTGCCGGGGGTTCCGGGAGGGCGAGGCTGACGGTCCGGTCGACGTAACGGGTGACCGCGGGCTGCTGGGAGGCGATGATCAGGGTGCGGCCGTTGCGCACCTTGAGGATGGTCCGCAGCAGCGCGGCCTCGGTCTCCGCGTCCAGGTTCGCCGTCGGGTTGTCGAGCAGCAGGACGTCGGGGTTGACCAGCAGCGCCCGAGCGAGGCCTATGCGCTGCCGCTCCCCCGCCGACAGGTCCAGGGTGCTGGCGCCGAAGCGGCGGCCCAGCGGGATGTGCGAGAGGCCGGCGGCCGTGACCGCCTGCGCGACCTGCTCGTCCGTGGCGTCGGGCCGGACGAAGTGGACGTTCTCGGCGAGGGTGCCCTCGAAGACCCACTGCCGCTGGGGCAGGCACACGATGTGCCGGCGCAGGCTTTCGGGGGTGTACGCGCGGGCGTCGACGCCGTCGTACGTGACGGTGCCGCCGTCCGGGTCGCGCAGCCGGGCCAGGACGTGCAGGAGCGTGGACTTGCCGCTTCCGGTCGGGCCGGTCAGGGCGATGACGGCGCCCGGCTCCACGTGGAGGTCGACCTTGTCCAGGACGCGGCGGCCGGCGACGTCGACGTCGATGCCCCGGATGTCGACGGCGCCGATGGCCGGGACGTCGGTGCGTCCGTCGTGGCCGGCGATGACGGAGGGGGCGTCCATGACGCGCAGGAGGCGCTGGGCGGTCACGACGCTCCGGAAGGCGCCGTTGGTGTGCATGGCGAGCATGTGGATGCTCATCTGGAACATCATGACCAGGGCCACGACCGCGACGAGGTCGCCGACCGTGCTGGTGCCGTTGAGCACTCCCTGCCCGCCGACCCACAGGGCGATCGGGGTGGGCAGACCGCCGATGACGTTGAGGATCGCCTCCCACCGGCTGTAGGTGCGCTTCATCTGGCCGTCACGCGCCGCGTGCGCCTGGTTGACCTTGTCCAGGCGGTCCGAGGCGTCCGACTCACGGCCGTAGGACTTGACGACGTTGATGTTGGCGAGGGATTCGCCCACCCCGCTCAGGAGCTTGGTGAACTGGCCCTTGAGCTCGGTGAAGGCCTTCTGCAGGCGGAGCTGGACGGTGAAGTTCCCGATGATGACGAAGACCATCGGGATGACGGCCAGCAGCGTGGTGCGCGCGTCGATGACGATGGCCGTGACCAGCATGGTGAGCGTGACGAGCACCTGGTTGAGCAGTTCCAGCAGACCGCCGTTGGTGAGGCCGCGGACGGAGACGGCGTCCGAGATCAGGCGGGTGAGCGCGCGGCCGCCGGACGCCTCGGCGATGTCGGCGGGGCCGAGGTGGATGAGCTTGCGGAAGAGGTCCTCCCGCAGGTCGTTGACGGCCTTGCTGGCCACGGAGAACCTGATGCGCTTGCCGAAGTGCAGCAGGGCGGTGGTGGCCGCGCCGGCGAGCAGGACGCCCAGGGAGGTGTAGAGCAGGGTCTCTGTCGCTCCGCCGAGGACCCCGACGTCGATGGCGTACCGCGTCAGGAGCGGCACGGCGATGTTGCCGAGGAGACCGAGGAACATGACCACGGTGGCGATGGTCATCTCGCGGCGGTAGCGCAGCGGGTAGCCATAGATGAAGCGCAGCGCGCGTAGCGAGTCGTTCAACGTCGAGCCCCCTCTTGGTGGTCGGGTCGGGTGGTCGGTCCGAGCGGGCCGCACCCGGAAGGGTGCGGCCCGCCGTCATGCCGCTGGACTAGTCGCAGCAGGCGCAGGCGCAGCCGCACTCGGTGCCGTCTTCCGCGACGTCCTCGTTGCCGCTGGTCTCGCAGCAGCCGGAACCGATCATGTCGTCGGCCATGGCATCTCCCTTCTCGTTGATTCGATACTTTCAAAAGTATCGAATCACGACGCCCTAGGAGCGTCAAGTGGTCGGACGGCAAAGCGAGTTGTCAGCAGCAGCTGGTGTGTGCCCGGTCGACGGAACCTTCGTCGACCTGCTCGTCCACCCGTCGGACGGCCAGCTGCGCCATGACGTGCGCGAGGTCCCGCTCCAGTTGCTCCGGGCTCTCGCCGGCCAGCACGATACGGCCGAAGGCTCCGCCGCGCGGGTGGCCGACCGGCAGCACGGACGCGCCCGGTGCGACGTCGAACTCGACGAAGGGCGGGTGCGGGGACTCCAGTCCGCCGAGCGAGCCGACGGCGGCGGCGTCGTAGTCGATGCGCCCCGCCTCCTCGAAGACGATGCTCCGGTACAGGCCGCAGGCGGCGTCGGCGGGCGCGGGCTCCCCCTGCCGGCCGAGAGCGGCTTCGGCGGCGACGAGGCTCGGCTCCCAGCCGGTGGTGGACCGGATCATCTCGACGGCCTGGCCGCCGGGGACACGGGGGTTGATCTCGCCCGCCCGCCAGCCGTCGGCGGTGAGGGTGAACTGCAGCGCCGCGACCCAGTCGTCCAGGCCGACCGCGCTCAGGGCCAGCTCCACCAGCCGGTCGAGCTCACGCCGGTCCGCCCCGTCGAGCGCGGCGGGGAAGCGTCCGCCGACCTTGACGAAGGTCGGCGGCGGCCCCACCTCGCCCACGACCCCCCA
>NZ_JBEYKR010000027.1:0-54035 GCF_040703535.1 Streptomyces sp. NPDC007346 | reverse complement strand
GGGCTGATCAGGCGCTTGGCCACCACGCCCTGATCGTCGGACAGGGTCAGCATGATGCTGCCATCGAGCCGCTCGATACTCAGGTTGACCCGGCCCCCGGAGCGCTCGGCTCAGGCGTCCGGCGCGGGGGTGCGCCGGGTGCGGCTCCGGCGGCGTACGGCGGCGGCCCCGCCGAGGGCCAGGGCGAGCAGGGCCCCGGCTCCGGCCATCGTGGAGACGGCGGTCAGGGCGGTGTCCGGGGTGCCCGCGCCCGCCGCGTCGGCGAGGACGGGGCCGGGGGCGGGCGCCGGGGCCTGGGCGGCGGGGGCCGCCTCGGGGCCGTAGCCTCCCGCCCGGCCGGACTTCGCGTACCCGGAGCCGGGCAGCTTGTCGCCGTACGCCTCCTTCACCCGCGCCCGGTAGGCGTCCAGCGTGGTGCCCCTGGCTCCCACGGCGGCCGTCGCGTCCTCGTCCAGCGGGAGCACCCGGGAGGCGTCGTGGACGTACCAGGCGTCGATCTGCGGTTCGCGGAACACGGTGCCGCCGGGGAGCTTGCGGGCCCCCTCGGCGGTGTAGTGGGCCTCGTCGTCGCCGGTGGCGATGTTCACCACCTGCCACTTCCCGCTCCCGCCGGCCCTGGGGACGGTCCACAGCGAGGCCTTCTGGCCGTCGGAGGAGACGGCGGTGGCGGCGAGGTAGTCCAGGGTGCTCGGCGCGGCCCCCGGCTTCCCGGCGACGAACGCGGCGGAGAGCGTGCGTACGGGGACGGTCCTCGTCTCGATGCGCGGGGCGGCGGCCGTACGCGCCACCGCTCCCTCCCGGGCGAAGAACCGGGACAGGGTCTCCAGGGTGGCCGGTGCGGAGGCCGCCTCGTGGGCGGCTTCGAGGGTGGCGGCGGTCGGCTTCGTCAGTGCGGCGTGGCCGTCGTCGGCGGTGGCCACGGGGGCGGCGGCGAGCAGGGCGGCGGCGGTGAGAGCGGTGGCGACGGCGAGGCGCCGGGTGGTCGTGGTCATGTCCTCACGCCCCGATCCGGTAGAGCGAGTGGGTCCAGGAGAACTGGTTGTTGTTCACGTACCAGGAGTGCGAGGCCCAGTTGTAGCGGTCGCTGGAGGGCCACGGGTCGCCCCAGTAGACCCAGCTGTTGGCGTCGTCGTAGCCGTAGATGACGTGCATGTGCCCGCCGCCGGACGACCACTGGATGCGGGTCTCGATGGGCCGCCGGGCCGCTATCTCGCTCTGGACGGTCGGGTAGCGCAGCCAGCCGGTGACGTAGCTGCCGGGCCGGACGCCGGTCCAGGACAGGCCGGTCTGGACGTTGCCGAGGGTGGCCTGCGAGTTGGGGCAGTCGTAGCCCTGGGAGCGGTTGAAGGCGGCGTTGCAGAACTGGTTCTGGGAGTAGGTGCGGCCGAACCAGGCGGCGATGGTGTTGCCGCCGGCCGCCCAGCACCAGTTGCTCTTCTGCTGGGCCTGCATGGTGATGTCGAGGCGCTGCGCGGCGGCGATGCCCACACCGCCGTCCTGGGACGGGGACTGGGCCGCGGTGGCGGTGGCCGCGGGGACGGCGAGGAGGGCGGCGGCCAGGAGGGCGGTGAACGACAGCCTTCGGGGCCGGATTCTTCGGTTACGCATGGCGTTCCTCCCAAGGCGGGGGGTGGGGATCGGAGGAGCGCGTCCGGACGCTGATGAGGAGCATCGACCGTTGTCCGGAGCAGGTCAACACGCTTCAATGCGGAGTGACATCGCGGTGTGAACGGCACGGCGCCCGTGTGAACGGAGCCGCCCCGGTCACCTGCTCCCCCGCATGCCCCGGGGGCGGTGTCCCCTCTCCCCCACGTGAACGTTCACCGGAGGCCCTCATGCGGCACACCGAGAGAGAACTGGACCGGGTGCTGCACACCGGCCCCTTCCATCTGGCCCTGCGCACCGCCCTGTCGGTGCGCGGGCTGCCGCTCCACCGGGTGCAGCACCATCTCGCGCACCGGGGCGTCAAGCTGGGGGTGACCAGCCTGAGTTACTGGCAGCAGGGCGTACGGCGCCCTCGCCGCCCGGAGTCGCTGCGGGCCGTCCGCGCGCTGGAGGACGTGCTCGCGCTGCCGGACGACTCGCTGCTGCGGCTGCTGCGGGGCGACGGTTCCGGCGGCGGCGGGGAGCGCCCGGCGGCGCGCTCGTACCGCTCGCTGCTGGAGTCCTCGGGGGCGGTGGAACGGCTGCTGGCGGGGATGGAGTCACCGGTGGACGGCGGGCTGCACACCGTGGACCACCAGGAGCGGGTGCGCATCGGTCCCCGGCGCGAGCTGGCGGGCCGCACCTCGCTCCATGTCGTACGGGCGCACCGGGACGGGATCGACCGCTATCTGGCGGTCCACCGGGGCGACGCCGGGTGCGACCCGTCGCGGATCGCGGTGCGGGCCGGGGAGAACTGCCGGACCGGGCGGGTGCGCTGGGACGCGGAGGCAGCGGTGCTCGTGGCGGAGCTGCTCTTCGACACGCGGCTGCGGTCGGGCGAGACGTACCTCTTCGGCTACGGCTTCGAGGACGGTACGGGCGGGCCCAGCGACGAGTACGTGCGGGGCTTCACCTTCGGCGGCGGGCAGTACGTGCTCCAGGTCGGCTTCGACGAGGCCGCGCTGCCGGTGCGGTGCCGCCGGTTCGAGCAGTCCTCGGCGGGGGCGGCGCGCGCCGCCCGCAGGGACCTCACGCTCACCGGGCGGCACCGGACGGTGCACGTGGTGGAGGAGGGGGTGCGGCGGGGGCTCGTCGGCATCGACTGGGACTGGGACTGACCCCCGGCGTCGGGCGGTGGGTCAGGCTCCCGGGCCCGCGACGAGCTTTCCGCCCTCGGCCGTGACCGGGACGGCGGGCAGCGGCACGGTGGCCGGGCCCTGGACGACCTTGCCGGTGGTCGTGTCGAAGCGGCTGCCGTGGCAGGCGCAGTGGCCCTCGGTGCCCTCGATCTTGGTCAGGACGCAGCCGCCGTGGGTGCACTGGGCGCTGAACGCCTTGTACTCGCCCTTCGCCGGGCAGCTGACGACGAGGCGCTGCTCGCGGTAGAGCTTGGCGCCGCCGACGGGCACCTCGGAGGCCTCGCCGAGGTCGACGGGGGCGGTGGGGGTGGGCTCCTTGGCGTGGCCGAGCTTGGATTCGGTCGAGCAGGCGGCCGCTCCCAGCCCGGCGACGCCGGCGAGCGCGGCGCCCTTCAGCACGGTACGGCGGGGGGCGGGCAGGCCGGGCATGCGGACTCCACGGGTCGTTGTTCGGGGCGGGGCGGGGTGGATCAAGTGGATCAGGTGGATCGGGGTGCGTCGGGTCACGCGGTCACCGGGCGGGCCGGGAGGCGGTGGAGGCCGTGGCCGCCGGTGACACAACCGACAATACCGGCGGCGGACCGACGGCCCGCGGCCGGGCCGGTCCCCCGCCGGTCCGCACACGGCTGTGGCCCCCTCCCGGGCGGGAGGGGGCCACAGCCGTCGGCTCACGCTTTGCGGGCGCGCGTCGCCTTCTTCGCGGCGGTGGCCTTGGTGGCGGTCGCCTTCTTGGCGGTCGCCGTGGCCTTCTTGACCGTGGCGGTGGCCTTGGTCGCCGTGGCCTTGGTGGCCGTCACCTTCTTGGCCGTGGCCTTGGTGCCGGTCGCCTTCTTCGGCGCCGCGGACTTCCTCGCCGTGGTGGTCCTGCGGGCGGCGGTCCTACGGGCCGGCCCCGAGGGCACCGCGGCCTCGCTGATCCGGTCCGCGTCCAGGATGCCCTGGAGGAACTTCCCGGTGTGGCTGGCGGGGACCGAGGCGACCTCCTCGGGCGTCCCCTCGGCGACGACCAGGCCGCCGCCGTTGCCGCCCTCGGGGCCCATGTCGATGACCCAGTCGGCGGTCTTGATGACGTCCAGGTTGTGCTCGATGACGATCACCGAGTTGCCCTTGTCGACCAGGCCGGAGAGGACCGTGATCAGCTTGCTGATGTCCTCGAAGTGGAGACCGGTGGTCGGCTCGTCCAGGACGTAGACCGTGCGGCCGGTGGAGCGCTTCTGGAGCTCGCTCGCCAGCTTGACGCGCTGCGCCTCACCGCCGGAGAGGGTCGGCGCGGACTGCCCGAGCCGGACGTAGCCGAGGCCGACGTCGTTCAGCGTACGCAGGTGGCGGGCGATGGCCGGGACGGCCTCGAAGAACTCCAGGCCCTCCTCGATCGGCATGTCCAGCACCTCGGCGATGGACTTGCCCTTGTAGTGGACCTCCAGGGTCTCCCGGTTGTAGCGCGCACCGTGGCAGACCTCGCACGGGACGTACACGTCGGGCAGGAAGTTCATCTCGATCTTGATCGTGCCGTCGCCGGAGCAGTTCTCGCAGCGGCCGCCCTTGACGTTGAAGGAGAAGCGGCCCGGCAGATAGCCGCGCACCTTCGCCTCCATCGTCTCGGCGAAGAGCCTGCGGACGTGGTCGAAGACCCCGGTGTACGTCGCCGGGTTGGACCGGGGCGTGCGGCCGATCGGCGACTGGTCGACGTGGACCACCTTGTCGACGAGGTCGTCGCCGTCGACCCGGGTGTGACGCCCGGGGACCGACTTGGCGCCGTTCAGCTCGCGCGCCAGGTGGGTGTAGAGGATGTCGTTGACCAGGGTCGACTTCCCGGACCCGGAGACTCCGGTGACGGCGGTGAGCACGCCGAGCGGGAAGGAGACGTCGATGTCGTGGAGGTTGTTCTCCCGGGCGCCGTGGACGGTGAGGCTGCGGGAGGGGTCGACCGGGCGGCGGACGTCCGGCGTCGGGATGGCCCGCTTGCCCGACAGATACTGGCCGGTGATCGACTCCTTGTTTACCAGCAGTTCCTTGAGCGAGCCGGAGTGGACGACCTCGCCGCCGTGCTCACCGGCGCCGGGGCCGATGTCCACGACCCAGTCGGCCACCTTGATGGTGTCCTCGTCGTGCTCGACGACGATGAGCGTGTTGCCCATGTCGCGGAGCCGGACCAGGGTCTCGATCAGGCGGTGGTTGTCGCGCTGGTGCAGCCCGATGGACGGCTCGTCCAGGACGTACAACACGCCGACCAGGCCGGAGCCGATCTGGGTGGCCAGCCGGATGCGCTGGGCCTCACCGCCGGAGAGGGTGCCGGCGGCGCGGTTGAGCGAGAGGTAGTCCAGGCCGACGTCGACCAGGAACTTCAGCCGCTCGTTGACCTCCTTGAGGACCCGCTCGGCGATCTTCTTGTCGCGCGCGTTCAGCTTGAGGCGGCCGAGGAACTCGGCGCACTCACTGATGGACATCGCGGAGACCTCGGCGATGGACTTCTCCATCACCGTCACCGCGAGGACGATCGGCTTGAGCCGGGTGCCCTCACAGGTGGGGCAGGGCACCTCGCGCATGTAGCCCTCGAACCGCTCCCGGCTGGAGTCGCTCTCGGCCTCGGTGTGGCGCCGCTTGACGAACTGGACCGCGCCTTCGAAGGCGGGCGTGGTGTAGGCGCGCTCGCGCCCGTAGCGGTTGCGGTAGCGGACCTCGGTCTGGATCTTGTGGCCGTACAGCAGGGCCTTCTTGGCCCGCTGCGGCAGTCCGGCCCAGGGGATGTCCGTGCGGAAGCCGAGCGCCTCGGAGAGCGCGCCGATCAGCCGGCCGAAGTATTCCTTGGTGTGCCCGTGCGACCAGGGGTGGATCGCCCCCTCGTCGAGCGACTTCTCCTCGTCCGGGACGATCAGCTCCGGGTCGACCTCCATGCGCGTACCGATGCCCGTGCAGTCGGGGCAGGCGCCGAAGGGCGAGTTGAAGGAGAAGGAGCGCGGCTCCAGCTCCTCGAAGGAGAGGTCGTCGTACGCGCAGTAGAGGTGCTCCGAATACATCCGCTCGCGCTCGGGGTCGTCCTCGGGGAGGTCGACGAAGTCGAGGACGACCATGCCGCCGGAGAGGCCCAGCGCGGTCTCGACCGAGTCGGTGAGCCGGCGCTTGGCGCTGTCCTTGACGGTGAGGCGGTCGATGACCACCTCGATGGTGTGCTTCTCCTGCTTCTTGAGCGTGGGCGGCTCGGAGAGCTGGATGGTGGTGCCGTCGACCCTGGCCCGGCTGTACCCCTTGGTCTGGAGGTCGGCGAAGAGGTCGACGAACTCGCCCTTGCGCTCGCGCACCAGCGGCGAGAGCACCTGGAAGCGGCTGCCCTCGGGCAGGCCCAGGACCTTGTCCACGATGGCCTGCGGCGACTGGCGGGCGATGGGGCGCCCGCACTCGGGACAGTGGGGCTTGCCGATCCGGGCGAAGAGCAGCCGGAGGTAGTCGTAGACCTCCGTGATGGTGCCGACCGTCGAGCGCGGGTTGCGCGAGGTCGACTTCTGGTCGATGGAGACAGCGGGGGAGAGACCCTCGATGAAGTCGACGTCCGGCTTGTCCATCTGGCCGAGGAACTGCCGGGCGTACGAGGAGAGGGACTCCACATAGCGCCGCTGGCCCTCGGCGAAGATCGTGTCGAACGCGAGGGACGACTTGCCCGACCCGGAGAGCCCGGTGAAGACGATGAGGGAGTCACGGGGGAGATCGAGCGAGACGTTCTTCAGGTTGTGCTCGCGCGCGCCACGGACGATGAGACGGTCGGCCACGCCGGTCCGCACCTTTCTAGAGAGAAACGGGGGAACTCAGCCCCCGTTCCAGGTTATGGGGGGCGCCACAGCGATGTGGGAAGCTTTGTCTCCTCCGAGCGTATAGCACGCACATTCGATTTACGGACGCCCTTGGGCACCTTCACCCGAATGGGTGGCGGAGCTAGGCTCGGCCGCATGATTGATCACGCGCACGACCTGGGAGCTGTACGCGAAGCGACCGATCGGCTGCTCAGCGAAGCGGGTAAGTGGGACAACGCCGCACTCGCCGAGCCGTCACGGCTGCCCGGATGGAGTCGGGGCCATGTTCTGGCCCACCTGTCACGTAACGCCGACGCGCTCGGAAATGTTCTCCGGGGTCTCCCGATGTACGCGAGCAGCGAAACCAGGGACGCCGACATCGAGGCCGGCGCCCCGCGCCCCCTGGCCGAGCAGCTGGCCGACTTCGAGGAGAGCGCGGACCGCTTCCGGGCGGCGGCCGCCGAACCGGCCGACTGGTCCCGTACGGTCACCCTCCGCAACGGCGTGACGGACTCCGCTTCCCGGGTCCCCTTCCGCCGGCTGATCGAGCTGGAGATCCACCACGTCGACCTGGACGTCGGCTACGAGCTGGAGGATCTGCCGGAGGCGTTCACGGAGCGGGAGATCGCCTTCCTCACCGACCGCTTCACCGGCCACCTGGCCGTCCCCGCCACCACGGTGACCGCCGAGGACGGCCGCACCTGGACCACGGGCGGCGGGGCGGACGGGCCCGCCGTGTCGGTACGGGGGACGGCCGCCGGTCTCCTGGGCTGGCTGGCCGGCCGCCGCGACGGCTCCGCCCTGACCGTGACCGGGGGCGCACTGCCCGCGCTGCCTCCGCTGTAGGCGGGTTCCCGCCGGGGCCGGTGCGGCTCCTCCAGGACACCGTCCGGTCCCGGCGGCGACGGATTAGGGTGAGCCGCATGACGTACAGCGGAGCGGTGAAGGTCGGCGGACCGGCGAGCGTGCACGAACTGACGGATCTGATGATCTCCAAGGTCGCCGTCGGCGCCATGGACAACAACGCCTATCTACTGCGCTGCCGGGCCACCGGCGAGCAGCTCCTGATCGACGCGGCGGCCGAGCCGGCGACCCTGCTGGCGCTGATCGGTGACGACGGCATCGCGTCCGTCGTCACCACCCACCGCCACGGCGACCACTGGCAGGCGCTGGCCGAGGTGGTGGCGGCCACCGGCGCCACCACGTACGCGGGCCGGTACGACGCCGAGGGCATCCCCCTCGCCACGGACGTGCCCGTGGAGGACGGCGACACGGTCACGGTGGGCCGGGTGGAGCTGACCGCCCGCCACCTGACCGGCCACACGCCCGGCTCGATCGCCCTGGTCTACGACGACCCGCACGGGGCCCCGCACCTGTTCACCGGGGACTGCCTCTTCCCCGGCGGGGTCGGCAACACGCACGACGACCCCGAGGCGTTCGCGAGCCTGCTGCACGACGTCGAGACGAAGCTGTTCGACCAACTGCCGGACGAGACCTGGGTCTACCCGGGCCACGGCGACGACACGACCCTCGGCGACGAACGTCCCCACCTGCCCGAGTGGCGCGCCCGGGGCTGGTAGGCGGACCGGAGCGGTGGCCCGGGGGCTGTGTCTGACCGCGGGCCTCTGATGGGGGCGTACGCACAGCGGCCGGGACGGACGGCTCTCGCCGTTCCGTCCCGGCCGCTGCCGGTGGGTCCCTGTGCCGCCCCCGGCGGCCCGGGGTCAGCTGCTGACGCTCTCGGTCTCCTCGTCGGCCACACCGGCGCTCTTCGCCTTGGCGGCCGCCTCGGCCTCGGCCGTCTCCTGCTTCTTGTTGGCGATCAGGCTGGTGATCGTGGTGACCACCAGGACGCCGCAGATGACGGTGAGGGAGAACGGGATGGAGATCTCGGGCACGTGCACCCCGGACTCGTGCAGGGCGTGCAGCACCAGCTTGACGCCGATGAAGCCGAGGATCACCGACAGGCCGTAGCTGAGGTGGACCAGCTTCTTCAGCAGGCCGCCGATGAGGAAGTACAGCTGGCGCAGGCCCATCAGCGCGAACGCGTTGGCCGTGAAGACGATGTACGGGTCCTGGGTCAGGCCGAAGATGGCCGGGATCGAGTCCAGCGCGAACAGGACGTCGGTGGTGCCGATGGCGAGCATGACCACCATGAGCGGGGTCAGGACGCGCTTGCCGTTGCGCTGGATGAAGAGCTTCGTGCCGTGGTACCGGTCGGCGACGCCGAAGCGCTGCTCGATCTTCTTGAGGAGACGGTTCTCCTCGAACTCCTCTTCCTCCTCGCCGGCCCGCGCCTCCTGGATGAGCTTCCAGGCGGTGTAGATCAGGAACGCGCCGAAGATGTAGAACACCCACGAGAAGTTCGCGATCACGGCGGCACCGGCGGCGATGAAGATCGCCCGGAGCACCAGGGCGATCAGCACACCGATGAGCAGCACCCGCTGCTGGAGGTGGGAGGGCACCGAGAACTTCGCCATGATCAGGACGAAGACGAAGAGGTTGTCGACGCTCAGCGACTTCTCGGTGATGAAGCCCGCGAAGAACTCGCCGGACGCCTGGCTGTTGCCGAAGACCAGCAGGCCGAGTCCGAAGAGGATGGCCAGCGCGATCCAGACGACCGTCCAGATTCCCGCTTCCTTGGTCGACACGTCATGGGGCTTGCGCCCGATGAAGAAGTCGACGGCGATCAAGGCTGACAGACCAAAGATGGTCAGGGCCCAAAGGGTCCATGAAACGTCCACTGCGCCTCCGGCAGTTCGCTACGGCAACTGATCAGCGTCGTCGCTGCCGGAGGTCTCTTCCACCCTGGCGCACGGGATGCGCGCCGGGCCGACGCCCCGGGACCGGTCACGGTCCGTACTGACGGGAACGTCGCGTAAGGAGTACTCCCCTCCGTGGGCCGAACAGTACAGGCATGACCAAGAAAAGGTAAAGAAAAGAGTAAAGAGCCTATCAAAAGGGCAGTTCAGAGCCGATTCGAAGCTCAGCGGCCGGCAGCTTTACGGGCGGCTGTGACCGCCGCGAGAACCTGCTCCAGGACGCGGCTTCCCGGCGGTGTCACCGGCGGCTCATACGTCCAGGCGTGACCGACCCAGGGGTCGGCGAGGTGGTTGTCCGCGACCGGTGTGATGCGCAGCAGCGAACGCCACAGGGGGTCGAGCACCGGTCCGTACTCACGGGCGTCCTCGCGGTCCGCGACCATCAGCAGGTGCACGCCGACCGAGGGGCCCTCGTCGGCGAGGTAACGGAGCTGGGTGACGGCCCGGTCGTCGAAGCCGTGCGGGAAGTCGTTGACCACCAGGAGCTGCTCGCCGGTGTCCAGGTCGGCCGGGAGCGAGTCGGCCGCGCCGGCCCGGACCGCCATCTGCACCAGGTCCACGCGCCGGGTGAGATGGGCGAGGACCGAGGCCACTCCCTGGGGCCCGGCGGCCGGCGGTCCGGCGAGGACGCCCGCGTCGACCAGCGGCGCGAGTGGTCCCGCCGCCGCGCCCGCCGGGTCGATGACGTGCACCGAGAACTCGCCGGGCGGGTAGACCGCGAGCAGCCGGGCGGCGTGCAGGACGGCGGTCTCCATCGCGAGGCGGCGCAGCCGGTCGCTGTCCACCAGGGTGGCGGCCTCGGAGGCCGTGCGCCCGCTGTCCACCCACATCCCCCGTTCCAGCGGCAGCCGGACCAGCAGCGGGATGCGCAGCTCGGTGCGCTCGGGCAGATGGAGGTCGCCCAGGCGCAGGGCCATCGGCAGCTCCATCGGGATGCGGTGGGCGTGCCAGACGGGGTTGTCCCAGCCCGCGTACGCGGCGGGGAGCGCGGGCTCGACGACGGCGGCTTCGGCGGCCAGCTGGGCGAGGTCGCGGTCGAGGACCTCGCGGGCCCGTGCGATCAGCTCGTCGCGCTTGGCGCGGGCCTCCTCGCGGGCGCGGTCGCCCGCACCGCCGATCCGGTTGCGCGGGTCGGACAGAGACCGGTCGAGCTCCTGGCCCATGCGGGACTCGGCGAAGTCCACGGCGCTGCGGTAGGCCGCAGCGGCCCGTGCCAGGTCCTCGAACATGCCCCAGATCTGGTTGTAGAGCCGCTCGTCCATCGACCAGCCGGTCGCGTCCCCGGCGACCGGCTGCGCGGCCTGTCCGGGCTGGGCGGGCGGCTCGGCGGGCGGCGGCGGGGGCGGAGCCGCGTGCTGTCGGCGGGGGTGCGCGTAGTTGATGGGGCCACCGGGGGCGGGAGTGGGCGTGGGCGTGGAAGCCGCATCAGGGGTGGAAGCCGCGCCGGGGGCGGTGCCGGGGGTGGCGCCGCCGGAGGTGGCGCCGGGGCCGGTCGGCGGGGGTGTGGGGGTGGCCGTCGAGGGTTGTGCGGGCGTGGCGGTGTGGCCGGGCGTGGTCGGTGGGTGCGCGGCCGTCGGACCGGTCGGTGGGGGCGTGGCCGTCGGTCCGGAGGCATGGCGTACGCGGTCGCCTTCGGGGGTGCGGGGCGGTGGCGGGGCCACGGAGCGGGCCAGGGACCGGGCGACCGCCTCCTGGATGGACGCGGCCAGCTCGGCCGCACCGGCCAGGCCCTGGTCGGTGAGCATCTCGGCCAGCCCGGCCGCGTACCCCTGTCCGACGGCCCGGACCTTCCAGGCGCCCTGGCGTCGGTAGAGCTCCAGGGCACTGATCGCCGACTCGGCGTCCAGGCCGGTGAGCGTGAAAGTGGCGATCTCGGTGCCGTCGAGCCCGGTGACGGCGACGAAGGGCGCGGCGGTGGCGCCGAACCTGGCCGGGCCGCCGACGCCCACCGGGAGGGCGAGCAGCACGGTGACGCGGTGCGCCTCGGCGGGCAGGGCCTCCAGGTCGACGGCGAGGCGGTGGGCGGCCGCGGCCTGCTGGGAGACCTCCAGCCCGGGGAGCCGGTGCGCGCCGGGGTGGGCGACCCACTCGACGCCGCGCACGGTGCCGTTCTCGTCGCCGAGGGTGGCGCCGGCCACGACGGGTGAACCCGCCGATATCCGGATCTCCAGACGGGTCCGGGACAAGGCGTGGTTCTGCCCCCGGACCAGTTCGGCCGTCATTGCGCTTGTTCCCCCTGGACGATGTGTGCGATGGGTGCTGCGCCGGTCCCGGCGCGGTGCAGCTCCCGGAGGCGGGTGCCCCCGGGAGCTGCACGTGCCGGTGCCGGCCTGGTCCGGTCCGGTCCGCCTACAGGTGCGGCAGGATGGACGGCATCAGGTCCTGGAACGTGCGGCCGTTGGCCGGGTTCCCCAGGGCCGTCATCTGCCATCCGCTGCCCGCGCGGTGCACCTTCGCCATGATCTGGGCGGTGTACTGGCCGCCGCCGTCCAGCGTGTACCGGGCGAGCTCCTGGCCGTTGGTCTCGTCGACGATGCGGCAGAAGGCGTTCTGGACCTCCTGGAACGTCTGTCCGGTGAAGGAGTTCACCGTGAAGACGATCTGGTCGATGTGGACCGGGACGCGCTGGAGATCGACGAGGATCGCCTCGTCGTCGCCGCCGGAGCCGGCGCCGCCGACCAGGTTGTCACCGGTGTGCTTGACCGAGCCGTCGTCGCTGACGAGGTGACGGAAGAACACGACGTCGACCGGCTGCTTGTCGGCGAAGAGCACCGCAGAGGCGTCCAGGTCGATCTCCCGGGTGCGCGAGCCGAACAGACCGCGGCGCGGAGCCGCCTGCCAGCCGAGCCCCATCCGTACCGCGGTCAGGGTCCCCCCGTCGCTCTTCTGCAGGCTGATGGCCTGACCCTTGGTCATATTGACCGTCACGCGCTGTCCCCTCTCGGCATTGCCCCGCAACCGTACGTGTGCGGTTTCCCCGCACCCTACGCATTCCCCCGGGGACGGCAGCAGGCTCGGTCCGCTTTTGTGTCGTTCTTGCAACACACCGGGCGCGGCACGCCCGGTGTGCCGGGTCAGGCGAGGCCCGCCTCCTTCATCTGGCGCAGCTCCTTCTTCAACTCGCCCACCTCGTCGCGGAGCCGGGCGGCCACCTCGAACTGCAGGTCGGCGGCGGCGGCCCGCATGCGATCGGTCATCTCCTCGATGATCCCGGCCAGTTCGGTCGCGGGGCGGTCGCTGACCACCGCGCCGGGCGACGCCCCCTTGCTCTTCGCACCGGTCTTGGCGGCCTTCGCACCGAGCGTCGGCACCGGGGCCTTGGCCTCCTTGCCCTGCCGGTAGCCGGTGCCCAGGAGCTGCTCGGTGTCGACCTCCTCGCGGTGGATGGTCGCGACGATGTCGTTGATCTTCTTGCGCAGCGGCTGGGGATCGATGCCGCGCTCGGTGTTGTAGGCGATCTGCTTCTCGCGGCGGCGGTTCGTCTCGTCGATGGCCTGCGCCATCGCCGGGGTGACCTTGTCCGCGTACATATGGACCTGGCCGGAGACGTTACGGGCGGCGCGTCCGATGGTCTGGATGAGGGAGGTGCCCGAGCGCAGGAAGCCCTGCTTGTCGGCGTCGAGGATGGCCACGAGGGACACCTCGGGGAGGTCGAGGCCCTCACGCAGCAGGTTGATGCCGACCAGGACGTCGTACTCGCCGGAGCGCAGCTCGCGCAGCAGCTCGATGCGGCGCAGGGTGTCGACGTCGCTGTGCAGATACCTGACCTGGATGCCGAGCTCCAGGAAGTAGTCGGTGAGGTCCTCCGACATCTTCTTGGTGAGCGTGGTGACCAGGACCCTCTCGTCGCGCTCGGTGCGCTTGCGGATCTCGTGCACCAGGTCGTCGATCTGGCCCTCGGTGGGCTTGACGACGATCTCGGGGTCGACCAGTCCGGTGGGGCGGATGATCTGCTCGACGAAGCCGTCGCCGCGCGAGAGCTCGTACTTGCCCGGGGTGGCGGAGAGGTAGACCGTCTGGTCGATCCGCTTCAGGAACTCCTCCCACTTCAGCGGGCGGTTGTCCATGGCGGACGGCAGCCGGAAGCCGTGGTCGACCAGGGTCCGCTTGCGGGAGGCGTCGCCCTCGTACATCGCGCCGATCTGCGGCACGGTGACGTGCGACTCGTCGAGGACGAGCAGGAAGTCCTCGGGGAAGTAGTCGAGGAGGGTGTTGGGGGCGGTGCCGGGGGCGCGCTCGTCGAAGTGCATCGAGTAGTTCTCGACGCCGGAGCAGCTGCCGATCTGGTGGAGCATCTCGATGTCGTACGTGGTGCGCATGCGCAGCCGCTGGGCCTCCAGCATCTTGCCCTGCTTCTCCAGCTCGGCCAGGCGCTCCTGAAGCTCCTGCTCGATGCCGCGGACGGCCCTCTCCAGCCGCTCGGGTCCCGCGACGTAGTGGCTGGCGGGGAAGACGTACAGCGACTGGTCCTCGCTGATGACCTCGCCGGTCAGCGGGTGCAGGGTGGAGAGGGCCTCGATCTCGTCGCCGAACATCTCGATGCGGACGGCGAGCTCCTCGTAGACCGGGAAGATCTCGACGGTGTCGCCCCGGACCCGGAAGGTGCCGCGGGTGAACGCGAGGTCGTTGCGCGTGTACTGCATCTCCACGAACCGGCGCAGCAGCTGGTCGCGGTCGGTCTCCTCGCCGACCTTGAGCTGGACCATGCGGTCCACGTACTCCTGGGGCGTGCCGAGGCCGTAGATGCAGGAGACGGAGGCGACCACGACCACGTCGCGCCGGGTGAGCAGCGAGTTCGTCGCCGAGTGGCGCAGCCGCTCGACCTCCTCGTTGATGGAGGAGTCCTTCTCGATGTAGGTGTCCGACTGCGGGACGTACGCCTCGGGCTGGTAGTAGTCGTAGTACGAGACGAAATACTCCACCGCGTTGTTCGGCAGGAGCTCGCGGAACTCGTTGGCCAGCTGGGCGGCGAGCGTCTTGTTCGGCGCCATCACCAGGGTGGGGCGCTGCAGCTTCTCGATCATCCAGGCGGTGGTCGCCGACTTGCCGGTGCCGGTCGCGCCGAGCAGGACGACATCCTTCTCACCTGCGCGGATACGCCGCTCCAGCTCGGCGATGGCCGCCGGCTGGTCGCCGCTGGGCTGGTAGGGACTGACGACCTCGAAGGGCGCCACCGAACGTTCGATCTTGGAAACGGGCCGCATGCAACCACCGTACGGCCCCCCACTGACAACGGCCTCGGATAGGCGCCACGCGCACCGCCCCTGCCCTCGCGCCCGTGGTCTCGCCGCCCGTCCCTCGTCCCGGTGGCCCTGCGCGGGCGCGGCGGAAGCGTCAGTCCGGTGGGAGGCCGTCCGCGGCGGGACCGGACACGGCGGGGTGCAGGTGCACGTCGAGCGCGGCCATGCCGGTGTAGTGCATCCCGGTCACCGCGAGGGCCATCATGACGCCCGCGCCCAGGCCGGAGAGGAGGACGCGGGCGGAGAGGGAGGCCCTCAGCGCCGCCGTGGCGGCGGCCGCGGCGATCAGGACCGAGAGGACGACGAGGGGGGTCTCGTACGTGAAGTGCCCCCGGAAGCGGATGCCCGCCATGCCGAGGTAGTGCGTGGAGGCGATGCCGAGGCCGGTGAGGGCGCCGCCGGTGATCAACGCCATGCGGGTCGCGCCCCGGTACCCGACGATGAAGAGGCCGACGCCGGCCATCACGACGGCCACGGCCAGGCCGGCGAGGATGTAGGGCCTGTCGTGGGAGAGCGGTGCCTCCTGGACGGTGAAGCCCCTCATCGCCACGTAGTGCATGGTCCAGATCCCGGAGCCGATGAACAGCGCACCGAGCGCCAGCCGGCCCGTCCCGAAGGAGCGTTCCGTGGGCCGGGACCTGACGGTGAGGCGGAGGCCGAGAGCGGCCCCCAGACAGGCCACGAGGAAGGCCAGGACCGGCATCACCGGGCCATGGGTGAATCCGTCAACCGTTCCCTGCACGCCGGCACGCCCTTCGAGAAAGCCCGGGTTCGAGGGGGGTCCCCAGGGCCCGACAGGCATATGTAGGGAACACATTTTATCGGTACACGGCCGTGCTCCTGGCCCCGTCCGTCCTCCCGGCCGCTCCGGTGGCACGGATCGCGTTCACTCCGCGGCCATCGCCGCACCGCCCGGTGTTGGCGGACCGCTGCCAGTCTCGTCGTGTCCGCACACTCCGATACGAGGGGTCCCCGTGTCCGTACGCACCGCAACCGCATCGACCGCCGCCGCGGCCCTGCTCGGCGCCGCCGCCCTGCTGCCCCCCGCCCAGCCGCGGGCGACGGACGCCCGGACCCCGGACCGGCAGGCGAGCCCGGTCGTCGTGGCCCACCGGGGCGCGTCGGGGTACGCGCCGGAGAACACGCTCGCCGCCGTGGACGCCGCGAAGGCGCTCGGCGTCGACTGGGTGGAGAACGACGTCCAGCGCACCAGGGACGGTGTGCTGGTCGTGCTGCACGACACCGACCTGAAGCGCACGACGAACGTCGAGGAGGTGTTCCCCGGCCGTGCGCCGTGGGCGGTCAAGGACTTCACCGCCGCCGAGATCGCCCGGCTGGACGCCGGCAGCTGGTTCGGGGCGCGGTTCGCGGGGGCCCGGGTGCCGACGCTCACCCAGTTCGTGAACCGCCTGGAACGCAACCGGCAGAAGCTGCTCCTGGAGATCAAGAGCCCGGCGACCTACCCGGGCATCGAGCAGGACATCCTGCGCGTGCTGGGCAAGGAGGGGTGGCTGGACCGCTCCCACGTGCGGGACCGGCTGGCCATCCAGAGCTTCGGCGCCGACAGCATCAAGAAGGTGCACGCCCTGCGCCCCGACGTCACCACCGGCTTCCTGGGCACCCCCGCGGTGGCCGACCTTCCCGCGTACGCGGCGTTCACCGACCAGATCAACCCCTCGTACGCGACGATCGGCGCCGACTACGTGGCGGCCGTACAGCGGCTCAAGGGCCCGCACGGCAAGCGGCTGCGGGTGAACACCTGGACGGTCGACGACGCGGCGGACGCGGCGAAGGCCCGCGCGTACGGCGTCGACGGCATCATCACCAACTTCCCGGACGTGATCCGGGACACCACGGGCTGAGGCGGTGGGGGGAGCGTTCTTCCGCTGGTGGGCGGGGCGGGCGCGGCGGGGTGGACTTGCTGACTCTTCCGCCGGTGGACCTGTCGTTGTCGCCGGTGGGCTGTCGGCCTGTCCGCCGGTGGGCCCTCGTTGTCAGTGGCCGGTCGTACCGTGGACGGCATGAACAGCTACGGGTCCGGAGAGCCGGCCGTCGAGTGGTCCGTCGTGGAGAGCGCCATCGGACCGCTGCTGCTCGCCGCGACCTCCGCCGGTCTGGTGAGCGTCGCCTTCCATGCCCGCCCCGACGTGCGGGACGCGGCACTCGCCCAGCTGCGCACGCGGCTCGGCGCGGAGCCGGTGGAGGCACCCGGCTCCGCGCGGCTCGCCGAGCCGATACGCCGGCTCGCGGCGTACTTCGCGGGCGAGCGGCAGGACTTCGGCCTTGAGCTGGACTGGTCGATGACGGCCGGCTTCCACCGCGAAGTGCTCCGCGAGCTGGAGTCCGGGGTGCCGTACGGGACGGTCGTCGGGTACGGGGAGCTGGCCGCGCGGGTCGGCCGGCCGGAGGGGGCCCAGGCGGTGGGGGCCGCCATGGGGGCCAATCCCCTGCCGGTGGTGGTGCCCTGCCACCGGGTGGTGGAGAGCGACGGCGGCCTCGGGGGGTTCGGGGGCGGGCTGGAGACGAAGCGGCAGTTGCTGGCGCTGGAGGGGGTGCTTCCGCAGCCGTTGTTCTAGGGCGACCGCTGGTGCGGAGCGGTCGCCGCTGCTCCGGGGAGGTCCGTGTTCCGGGGAGACCGGTGTTCCGGGAGCGCGGGGCCGCGCTGTGCTGGGAGCGTCCTGGGAGCGCTGTGCGCTGTATCGCGGCAGGCTGCCGAAGCGCGCGATCCCGGACGTCCGGCGGCCGGTTCACCCGTCCGGGTGAACCGCAGGGTGCCCCTGATGGCACACTGCGCCGGTGACACCACCTCTCCCCCGCTCCGCCGTCCCCCCGGTCACCGCCGCCGCGCTGCCCGCCCTCCAGCGCCGGACATCGGCCGTCCTGGTCGTCAGCCAGATACTCGGCGGCCTCGGGGTCGCCATCGGCATCGCCCTGGCCCCGATGCTGGCCACCGAGGTGACCGGTTCCGAGGCCGTGTCCGGGCTGGCCCCGACCGCGTCCGTCGCCGGTACGGCGCTGCTGTCGCTGCCGCTGGCCGCCCTGATGGCCTCGCGCGGCCGGCGTCCCGGCCTGGTGCTCGCCTACCTGATCGGCGCGCTCGGCGGCGCTCTGGTGGTGCTCGGCGCGGTGGTGCGCAGCTTCCCGTTGCTGCTGCTCGGGATGGCCGCGTTCGGCGCGGGGTCCTCCGCCAACCTCCAGGCCCGGTTCGCGGCGGCCGATCTGGTCGGGCCCGAGCGGCGGGGCCGGGCGATCTCCACCGTCGTCTGGGCCACCACGATCGGCTCGGTGGTGGGCCCCAACATCGCGGCCCCGGCGGGCCGGCTGTTCCGCGGGGGCCCGGTGCCCGAGACCGCGGGCCCCTACCTCTGGTCCGCGGTCGCCTTCCTGCTCGCCGGAGTGGTCGTGGCCGTGGCGCTGCGCCCGGACCCGCTGCTCACGGCGCGCGCCCTCGCTCCGCAGAGCGCCGGAGGAGAGCGGAAACGGTCCCTGCGCGCCGGGGTCGCGGCCGTCCGGGAGTCACCGATGGCCAAGCTGGCCCTGGGAACGGTCACCGTGTCGCACACCGCGATGGTGTCGATCATGGTCATGACCCCGGTCCATCTGGGCGGGCACGGCGCCGGCCTCCAGCTGATCGGGCTGGTCATCAGCGGCCACATCGCGGGCATGTACGCCTTCTCCCCGGTGATGGGGTGGCTGTCCGACCGGTTCGGCCGACTCTCGGTGATCGGCCTCGCGGTCGGCCTGCTGAGCTGCGCCGCACTGCTGGCGGGCACCGCGGGGCCCCGGCACGGCCAGACCGCCCTGGGGCTGTTCGTGCTCGGCCTCGGCTGGTCGGCGGGGATGATCGCCGGTTCGGCGCTGCTCACCGACTCCGTACCGCAGGCCGCCCGAGCAGCCGTGCAGGGCCTGTCGGACCTGACCATGAACACGGCGGCGGGCGTCGGTGGGGCGGCGGCCGGGGTGATCGTCGCCCAGTGGGGGTACGGCCCGCTGAACGCGATCGGCGCCGCCCTGCTGCTGCCGGTGGCCGCGCTCGCGCTGCGCCGAAGCCTGCGGCCGTCGGACGCGAAGGCCTGAAGCCGCCAAGCCGCTAAGCCGTGAAGACGTCAAGGCGTGAAGGTGTCAAGGCGTCAAGGTGTCCGGGGCGGGGGCCGCCGCTTCCGGCCAACCCGCCGCCAGGACCGGCCGGAACCCGTCCTCCCGTGGTTTGCCGCCCTCCCGCCCGCGACAGGGATGGGGGCATGCCACAGAACAGCGACACCTCCTACGAGCCGGTCCTCTCGACCGAGGTACGCGCGGCCCTGGCAGGCGGACTGCCCGTCGTGGCCCTGGAGTCGACGATCATCGCGCACGGGCTGCCGCGCCCCCGCAACCTCCGGGTGGCGCTCGAACTGGAAGGCATCGTCCGGTCAGCCGGTGCGGTCCCGGCGACCGTCGCCGTCCTGGACGGGCGGGCCCGGGTGGGGCTGGAGAAGGACCGGTTGGAGCGGGTGGCCAACGATCCGGCGATCCGGAAGCTGGGCCACCGCGATCTCGCCCCCGCCCTCGCGCTCGGGGCGAGCGGAGCGACGACGGTCTCCGCGACGGCGTTCCTGGCGGCGCGGGCGGGCCTGCGCTTCTTCGCCACCGGCGGGCTCGGGGGCGTACACCGGGAGTGGGCCGATTCCCAGGACGAGTCGGCCGATCTGCCGCTGCTCGCCCGCACCGGGATCACGGTGGTCTGCGCGGGCGTGAAGTCGATCCTGGACGTCCCGGCGACGCTCCAGCGCCTGGAGACCCTGGGGGTGGGCATCGTCGGTTACGGCACCGACCACTTCCCCGGCTTCTACCTGAGCAGCTCCGGGCTGCCGGTCGACTGGACCGTGCACAGCCCCGAGGAGGTGGTGGAGGTGGTCCGGGCGAAGGAGGCGCTGGGCGGCCCGGAAGCCGCGTTGATCGTCGCCAATCCCGTACCGGAACAGGACCAGTTGGACCCCGCGCTGCACGACCGGGTGCTCGCGGAGGCGCTCGACGCGTGCCGGGAGCGCGGGATCACCGGGCAGGGCGTCACCCCGTTCCTGCTGGAGGAGCTGATGCGGCGGACCGAGGGCGCGTCGCTGGAGGCGAACCTGGCGGCGGTGCGCGGGAACGTGCGGCTCGCGGCACGGATCGCCGCCGCGGCCGTCCGGTGAGCCTCCCGATGGCGGGGAGCGGGCTCCTCGTCGTGGGGGACGTGGTCACCGACATCGTGGCGCTCCACGGCTCCGCGCTCGTCCACGGCACGGACACCGCGGCCCGGATCCGCACCCTGCCGGGCGGCGCGGGGGCCAACGTCGCGTGCTGGGCGGTGCGTTCGGGGTGTACGGAGGTGGCGCTGCTGGCCAGGGCCGGGGCGCGGTCCGCCGGCTGGCACCGGGACGCGCTGGAGCGGGCGGGGGTGCGGGCGCTGCTGGCGGTGGACGAGGAGGTGGCGACCGCGACCGTCATCGCCCTGGTGGACGCCGCCGCCGAACGGACGTTCCTCACCGACAGCGGGGCCGTGCTGCGGCTGGCCACCGACGACTTCGCGCCCTCGATGCTGGACGGCATGGGGTGGCTGCACCTCTCCGGCTATCTCCTGTTCGCCGCCACGAGCCGCGCCACGGCGCTCCTCGCCCTGCGTACGGCCCGGGAGCGGGGTGTTCCGGTGAGCGTGGATCCGGCCTCCGCCGGGTTCCTGGCGGAGCTGGGGCCGAAGCGGTTCCTGGAGTTCGCCGAGGGGGCGCAGTTGCTGCTGCCGAACGCGGACGAGGCGCGGCTGCTGACCGGCCTGCCCGAACCGGCCGAAGCGGCGGCCGAGTTGAGCCGTACGTTCCCGCGCGTCGCCCTCACGCTCGGCGACCGGGGCGCGGTGCTGGCCGCCGGGGGCGCGGTGACGGGGCGGGTCCGGGCCCGGCCGGTCCGGGACCCGGTCGACTCGACGGGGGCGGGTGACGCGTTCACCGGCGGCTTCCTCGCGGCCCTGCTCGCCGGGGCCGACGACCGGGCGGCCGCGGCGGAGGGCTGCCGGGCCGGGGCCGAGGCGGTCGCCACGGTGGGCGGGCGCCCGCCGGACACCCGCCGATCACCCGCGTGAACAACGCTGCGCGTCAATACGCCTGGAGGCCGCCGTCCAGCCCCGACCAGGCCGGGTGGTTCGGGTCGTCCGCGCGTACGACCACGTCCGCCTGCTCGGCGGGCGCCACCTCCTCCTCGTACCGGGCGAAAGCGGGCAGCGTCCACCGCTCCGCCTGAGCCGTGCGCCGCCGCAACGCCCCCGGCGAGAGCCGCACATGGACGCTGAGGGCGAACGGGAACCAGTGGCCGAGCAGCAGCGGCCCGTGCACGATCACCACCCCGCCCTCCGGCAGCGGGTGGTACGGCGTACGGGTGGCGCGGTCGGTGACCGGGTCCCACAGATCGGGCAGCACCCGTCCGGAGCCGCCCGCCTCCAGCGGCCCGAACACCTCGCGCCAGAGCGCCCCCGTGTCGAACCAGCCGTCGGCGTACGAGTCCGGGTCCTCCTTGCCGTACTCGAAGCGCAGGCTCGCCGGGCGCAGGAACCCCTCGGTGGGGACGGTGAGCACCGACCGGCCGCGCAGCCTCAGCTCCTGGGCGAGCCGTTCGGCCAGGTCGCCGGTGCGGGCGGCCGGGGCGCCGTCGATGCCGAGGGTGAGCCAGGGGGCCCCGTCGGCGGCGGTCAGGCCGTCGCTGCGCCGGGCAAGCTCGCCGGCCAGCCGTTCCCAGGTGATCGCTTCGAGTCTCACGCCTCCATCATCCGCCCCCGGCGGCCGTGCGTCCCCGTCAGCCGCCGCCGCGCAGTTCGGCGGCGAGCGGGCCCTCCCCCGTCACCTCGACGCGGCCGTCCTTGACCGCCTCCGCGAGGGTGGTGCCGCCGCGCCCGAGCTCCAGGCACAGTTCGGCGTCGAGGGTGATGCGGGCGTCGGGCCGGGGCGCCGGGCCGAACCCGTACGGACCGCCCTCGGACTCCACCGCCGCTCCCCCTCCCGTACGGACATGGAACTCGCCCTCCTCCAGCCGGACTTCGAGGACGCCCTGCTGGGTGAGGCCGGTCAGGGCGCGCAGCAGCGGCAGGGCGAACCAGTGGGCGCGTACGGCGTCGGTGGGGCGGCGTTCGGTGAGGGCGGGGGCTCCCCAGTCGGCGAGGGCGGCGAGGACGGGGAGCAGGCCGTGGCCGCGCTCGGTCAGCTCGTAGACCGATGCGGCGGCGGGGGGCGGGAGTCTGCGGCGTACGGCGAGGCCACCCTGCTCCATGTCCTTGAGCCGGGAGGCCAGGACGTCGGTGGAGACGCCCGGCAGGTCGGCGTGGAGGTCGGTGTAGCGGCGGGGGCCGGCGAGCAGTTCGCGGACGATCAGCAGCGTCCACCGGTCGCCGACGGAGTCGAGGGCGCGGGCGGTGGCGCAGAACTGGTCGTAGCTCCGGCGTCTGACGGGGCGTTGGGCGGCGGGCTGCTGACGTGGCATGCGACGCAGTCTAGACATGTTGTTGGACTTTCCAAGCTCCAGCTTGGTAAAACCAAGTATCGCAGTTCGGCTCGGGGAGGCACCGCATGGAGTTCCGGCAGTCCAGCAAGCTCAACGAGGTCTGTTACGAGATCCGGGGCCCGGTCATCGAGCACGCCAACGCCCTGGAGGAGGCGGGCCACAGCGTGCTCCGGCTCAACACGGGCAACCCCGCGCTCTTCGGCTTCGAGGCGCCGGAGGAGATCGTCCAGGACATGATCCGGATGCTGCCCCAGGCCCACGGCTACACCGATTCGCGCGGCATCCTCTCCGCACGGCGGGCGGTCGCGCAGCGCTACCAGGCCATGGGGCTGACCGAGGCCGGCGTCGACGACGTCTTCCTCGGCAACGGGGTCTCCGAGCTGATCTCCATGGCCGTGCAGGCGCTGCTGGAGGACGGCGACGAGGTGCTGATCCCGGCTCCCGACTTTCCGTTGTGGACCGCCGTCACCACGCTCGCGGGCGGCAAGGCCGTGCACTACGTCTGCGACGAGGAGTCCGACTGGAACCCGGACCTCGCCGACATGGCCTCCAAGATCACCGACCGGACCAAGGCCGTGGTGATCATCAACCCGAACAACCCCACGGGCGCGGTCTATCCGCGCGAGATCCTCGAATCGATTCTGGATCTGGCCCGGCGGCACAACCTGATGGTCTTCGCGGACGAGATCTACGACCAGATCCTGTACGACGGGGCCGAGCACCACAGCGCGGCGGTCCTCGCCCCGGACCTGGTCTGCCTCACCTTCAGCGGGCTGTCGAAGACGTACCGGGTGGCGGGGTTCCGCTCCGGCTGGATGGTGGTGTCCGGGCCGCGGCAGCACGCCCGCAACTACCTGGAGGGGCTCACCATGCTGGCCTCCATGCGGCTGTGCCCCAACGCGCCCGCGCAGTACGCCATCCAGGCCGCGCTCGGCGGGCGGCAGTCCATCCGGGAGCTGGTGGCGCCGGGCGGCAGGCTGCACGAGCAGCGCGACCGGGCCTGGGAGCGGCTCAACGAGATCCCGGGGGTCTCGTGCGTGAAGCCGAAGGGCGCGCTGTACGCGTTCCCGCGCATCGATCCGAAGGTGCACCCCATCGTCGACGACGAGAAGTTCGTGCTGGACCTGCTGCTGCGGGAGAAGATCCAGGTGGTGCAGGGCACCGGCTTCAGCTGGCCGCGCCCGGACCACTTCCGCATCCTGACCCTCCCGTACGCCGACGACCTCGACGCGGCGATCAGCCGCATCGGGCGCTTCCTGAGCGGGTACCGGCAGTGACCCGTGGTCGGGGCCGGTCCCGGTCGGGTCTTCGGTTCAGATGAGGCGGAACAGGTCGGCGGCGGCGTGGACGTCGGTGAAGTCCTCGATGGAGCGGAGGTTGTCGCACAGGGCGTCCAGGACCGAGCCGGCCTCGGCGGCGCCCGGTGCGCCGACGGCCACGCCGAAGACGCGGAAACCCAGCAGGTGCCTGGCCTCGTTCCAGCCGCGCATCCACTCCTCGGTGACGCCGCACTCGTCGTCGGTGATCATCACGATGTCGCCGCGCGGGGTGGCGGCGCCGTCGAACTCCTCCTCCAGCAGTTCGCGGGCGGCCGTCAGGGGCGCCTGGTAGCTGGTGCCGCCGCCGAGGAAGGTCTCCGCGAAGTCGAGGACCTGGTCGATGCCGGCGGACCGGCCGGCCGGGAAGCGGAAGACCTGGACCTTGTCGGCGGCGGAGAACAGGATGCCGACGAAGTCCCGCTCGGCGTGGCGGGCCTGGTCCAGCAGCGCCAGGGCGCACGCCTTGGCCCACGCCTCCCGGGTGACTCCGCCGGGTCCTGCCGCGTACATGGAGTGGGAGGTGTCCACGCACGCGATGACGGCGCCCCGGCCCGTGCTCTGCTCCCCCTGGCTGTCGTAGAGCATCAGCTCCCCGGCGGCGTACCGCGCGGCGAAGACGGCACGCAGTCCGGGCAGGCCGAGGTTGGCCAGCTCGGAGGGGATCAGGCGGGAGAGGTCGTCGCCGAGCGTGACCCCGACCAGCTCCCCGGTGGCGTTCTCCACCTTGCGGGCGCGCTCGCCCTCGGCCATCTGCCGGAAGCGGCCGATCAGTTCGGCCCACTGGGCGAGCCGGCCGGTGCGCAGCCGCTCGGCGAGCCGGGCGCGCCGGTCGAACGGCATCCGCTCCAGCTCGCCTGCCCCGACGCCCCAGGCCCGCATCAGGGCGGCCTCCTCCCGTACGGCCTCGGCGGCCTGGGCGGCGGCCCGGTGCGCGGAGGCGCGGATACCGGGGACCGCCGCCGCGCCCTGGGCCGCGTCCTGGGCGGCCTGCCGTGCGGCGGCCCCGGTGGCCTCGGCGGTCTCGATCGCCCGGTGGACGGCTTCGGCCGCGGAGGGCGGTACGGTGCCGTCCTCTCCGGTCTCGTCGGCGGCCTGTCGGAGCGCCTCGGCCACGTCGGCCGCCGCGTTCTCGGCGTCCTGCCGGGCCCGCGCCGCCCGCTCGGCCTGCCCCTGGGCGTCCCCGGAGCGCTCCAGCAGCCGGCGCAGCGCGGCGGACTGGGCGAGCACGGCCAGGGCCGCGGCGTAGGGGTCGCCGACGGTCTCCCGGCGCAGCTCGGCGAAGTCCGGTGACTCCACGAGCGAGGTGATGACCTGGTGGTTGACCAGCCGGGAGGAATCCATCTCCGTACGCTCGCGCAGCCGGAGGCCCACCTTGTAGGCGGCCAGGAACACGTCGGTCAGCAGGTCGGTGGCGTGGGCGTGGCGCCCCTCCAGCTCCTCGGCCAGCTCGCGCAGTCCGGCCGACTGCTCGTAGGTGTCGCGCCAGGTGATCCGTTCGAACCGGTCCGCGACCACGGCCCCGGTGTTCCGCTCGGGAGCGGCGGTGGCCAGGCCCAGCCACTCCCCGGCCCGGCCCGTCAGCGCGTCGAGTCCGCCCGGTGTCGTTCCCGTGCTGCTGGGCTTCCCAGCCGTTTTCCCGGTCATCCCGGCCGTGCTCCCGGCCATCCCGGCCGTGCTTTCGGTCCCTCCGCCCGTGCTCCCGGTCTCCCCGCCCGTCCGCCCGGCCTCCCCTGCTTCCCCTGCTGCCCCGCCCATGTTCCCGGTCCTCCCGGCGTTCAGAGCTGGGCCTGCACCATGCTCGCGTCCATGCCGAGGGCCTCGGTGAGAACGCGGGCGCGGACGGCGCGCCGACGGCTGGTGACCCGGTCGATGGCGGTGGTGGAGCGGCCGGCGGCCACCGCCTCCTCGCGCAGCTTCTCCAGCCGCTTGCCCGCCATGGCGAGCTTGTTGTGGGCCTTCTTGATGACCCACTCGCTCAGCGCCTCGCGGGACTGCCCGGCCATGGCGTCGAGCTGGGCCTCCAGCTCGTCCAGGGCGTCGGCCAGGTCGAGCGCCTCCTTGGCGTCCGGGTTGACCAGTTGCAGCACCTCGCGCTCGACGGTGGGGCGCTGGACCGGGGAGTCCCACAGCACATGGGTCAGCACGGACAGGTCGCTCTCGGCGACCTCGGCACGGCCGTCGAGGTACGCGGACGCCTGGAGCAGCCCCACCGCCTGCCGCCAGCGGCGGTCGGAGGCGACGAGTTCCTTGCGGCGCAGGGCGGCCCGCAGCGTACAGACCGCGTCCACGATGGCGTCGGGCACGTCCACGGCCGGGACGCCCACCGTCACGGCGTGCTGCAACGCGGCCAGCTCGACGGTGGTCCGGACCGGGGCGGCCGGGCGGCTGACGGCGGAGCGGACCAGCGCGGCGAAGTTGGAGGGGTCCGCCAGGTACCCGACCTCGATCCGCACCAGCAGCCGGTCGTAGATCGCGGCCGTGTCCTCCCCGACGGGCAGTTCGTTGCTCGCCGTGATGGCGCCGATCAGCGGGCAGCGGATCGGTTCGCCGCCGCTCTCGGGGTGGTAGATCCGCTCGTTGAGGTAGCCCAGGGTCTCGTTCAGCGCGGCGGTGGAGCACTTGAAGATCTCGTCGATGAAGGCGACATGCGCGGTCGTGGCACGGCCCTCGTAGACCTGCCGGTACTCGCCCCGGGCCAGCGCGGCGACGTCGATGGGACCGAACATCCTCGTCGGCGCGGTGAACTTCGACAGCAGGATCTCCCAGTAGGCCGCCCCGTCGACCCTGCCGGTGAGCTCCCGGGCGATCTCGGACTTCGCCGTTCCGGGCGGGCCGAGGACCAACGAGTGCTGACCGGCCAGCAGCGCCACCACCAGCGTCCGCACCACGTCGGCCCGCTCGTAGAACCGGTCCGACACCTCGTCGCAGATCGCCCTCAGTTTCCCGGCCGTGTCCTGCGCGTCCCCTGTTTCATGCACGTTCCGCATTGTGCCCTGTGCGGGCCGGGCGCCCGAGCCCGGCTCCATGGTTCCGGCGGCCCGGCGGGTGGCCGGACCGGGCCCCTGGGCCGCCCGGGGAACGGGAACGGGAGCGGGCCCGGAGGCGTAGCCGGCCTCCGGGCCCTGGGTGTGCCGCCCATCGGGCACGCCGGCACGTTTAAGGGTTCGGGTCAGTCATGATGTCGTCGCGTCCTGCCTTTGGACCACCGCAGATCGAAGCTCTGCGGGCCGGACTTGAACCGGCATCTCGACGCGCGCGGGCCCGAGCCCGGTCGATCCGGCGATCGGCGGCGAATGCTGAGTCTGGAGCAAGAGTCTGAGATTGACGGCGGTCTGCCTCTGCCTGCTTGGGCTACTCCGGCCCGTGCCGGAGGGAGGAGTCGAACCTCCACTGGAACCGCGCCTTCACGACAAGCTTCAGTTTCAGCTTGCGCTCCTCGCGCACCCCGGCCGCCTTGATCGGAGGCCGGGGAATCCATGGTCGGTCACCCGAAGAGGTAACCGAATACCGCATCACCCACCCGCTGGTCGGTGACCTCTGCGCCGTTGGCCTCCTCGCGGGCGAACTTCACGGCCTGCTGGAGCTTCTCGACCCGGTCCAGCAGCTCGTTGACGCGCCGCGCGGGCAGCGCCCCGGAGAACTTGACGGTGGTCCAGTACCCGATCGGGATGTCCTCGTAGTACACCTCGACCTGCGCCGGGTGCTTCTCGGTGGCCTCCGCCTTCACGTGGTTGCGGGGCACCTTCTTCGTACGGACCGTCCGGACCGGCTCGGTCTTCCAGGAGTCGGTCGACGGGTCCTGCACCCAGGACTCGGCGGCGTCCAGCACCGGCAGCTTGCGGACGAAGGTGTTGAGGTCGGTCAGCTGCTTCTCCAGGAAGAGCAGGTACGACACCGGCACCTCGGCCACCAGCACCCGGCCGTCGACCTTCACGTCCGCCCTGGCTGTGCAGTTCGCCCAGTCCTTCGTGGTGGTCACATCGAAGAGCCGGGTGAGCGTGGTCGCGGTCTCCCGCAGCACGTCCTCGGCCTTGACCTGGACCAGCGTCGACTCGGGCGGAAGCTGTTCGCCCTCCTCGTCCTTGGGCTGGTAGGTCCGGGAGATCCCGGCGAGCAGTCCGGCCTTCTGGAGGCCGTGGTGTGCTGCCGTCAGGTCCTGGTGTGCCTTGGACTTGACGCCCTTCTCCACTGCGATGATCTGATTGAGTTTCGCCACGTCGAGGACGCTAACAGCGCCAACTGCGCTGTGGCCAAGGGTTTTACCGTACGTACGTGTCACCGGCGTCTCCGGATGTCACCGGACGTACGAAGGGTCGGAGTCGGGGGCCGCCGTGACGGTGTCGCCGGCCAGCAGCGCTTCGAGAGCCGCGACCGGGTCGGGGTCCGGGGTGGCGCGGGGCCACCAGTCGTCGGCGCCGGGGTCGGACTCGTAGCCGTACCAGCGGGCGTCGTGGCCGAAGCGGAGCTGGAACGTGCCGCCCGGGTGGGTGAGGTGGTTGCGCCAGGGCGTCAGGCGGGGGAACTCGGCGGCGGCCAGCAGGGGCCGGGCCCGGTCGAAGGGGCCGGCCGGCGGGTCCCAGGGTGTCTCCAGGACCGCGAGCCCCTCGGCACCGCCCTGCCGCCAGGCGGCCACCGCGCGGGCCAGGTCGGTGGTGTTGCGGCCGGTGGCGTGGGCGAGCTCCCGGTAGAGCGCGCGGGTGGTGGCGGTGAGCCCGGCGGTCGGGCGTGAGGCGGCGATCCGGACGGCGTCCTGCCAGGGGGTGAGCCCGGCGAGCGGATCGCGGCCCGTCGTCAGGAGGGCGTGGGCGCGGGCGGCGGCGTCGGTGGCGAGGTGGTCCAGACCCAGCGGATCGCGCGCGCCCGGCAGGTCCGGGTAGGACGGTGGCTGCCCCGGATACGGCGGTACGGGCAGGGGGGCCGGGAGCGGCGGAAGATAGCGGTCCGCGAGGGCTTCCGCCGCCGGGACCGACGGGACGGCGGGAGCGGCGGGGCGCTCGCGGGCGGAGTGTTCGGCGTTGCGGCGGCCCAGCTCGTCCAGCAGCTCCCGCTCGCCCCGGCCCCGCATCAGCAGCAGGACGAACGGGTCGCTGTCCAGCAGCCGCGCGGTCTGGAAGCAGAGGGCGGCCACATGCTTGCAGGGCCGTCCGTGGTCGGGGCACGTACAGCTGGGGTCCAGGTCGTTGCCGCCGGGCAGCAGCCGGACGTCGGCCTCGCGCGCGGTGTCGGCCAGGGAGTGCGGCATCTCCTTCGCCAGCAGCGCGGAGAGGTGGCCGGGGTGGGCGGCGACCGCGTCGAGCAGGGTGTCCCAGCCGGTGTCGGTGTACGTACGCAGGCGCAGCTCGGCGCGGTAGGGGCGGGCACGGCTGCCGTGCACATAGGCGACGACGCGTCCCGGGGTGACGGTGATGGCGGCGACCTTGCCCTCGTCCGCGTACGCGCGGCCGCGGGCGAGCCGGGCCTCGTCCATCGACAGCGACTCCAGTGCGGCCACCCAGGCGCGGCCCCACCAGCTGTCCGCGAAGGGCTCGCCCTCCCGGGAGGTGCGGGCGGGCACCGCCTCGAAGGTGCGCCGCAGGTCGTCGGGGCCGGGGCGGGCGCGGGGGGCCGATCTCCGGGCGGCCGGGCCGGTGGTGGGTCGCGGGCTCATGCGGGCCTCCGCAGCGAGACGAGGTCGGCCAGATCGCGGTCGCTCAGCTCGGTGAGGGCGCTCTCACCGGTGGAGAGGACCGCGTCGGCGAGGGCCCGCTTGGACTCCAGCAGCTCACCGATCCGGTCCTCCACCGTGCCCTCGGCGATGAGGCGGTGGACCTGCACGGGCTGGGTCTGGCCGATGCGGTACGCCCGGTCGGTGGCCTGCTCCTCCACGGCCGGGTTCCACCACCGGTCGTAGTGGACGACATGGGCGGCCCGGGTCAGGTTCAGCCCGGTCCCGGCGGCCTTGAGGGAGAGCAGGAAGACGGGGACCTCGGCGGACTGGAAGCGGTCCACCATCCGCTCCCGCTCGGGCACCGGCGTACCGCCGTGGAGGAGCTGCGAGGGGATGGCCCGGGAGGCGAGGTGGGCGGAGAGGAGCTTGGCCATCGTCACGTACTGGGTGAAGATCAGGACCGAGCTGCCCTCGGAGAGGATCGTGTCGAGCAGCTCGTCCAGCAGGGCGAGCTTGCCGGAGCGGCCGGTGAGCCGGGTGGGCTCCTCCTTCAGATACTGCGCCGGGTGGTTGCAGATCTGCTTGAGCGAGGACAGCAGCTTCATGACCAGACCGCGGCGGGCGATGCCCTCGGCCGCCTCGATCTGCGCCATCGTCTCGCGCACCGCCGCCTCGTAGAGCGTGGCCTGCTCCCGGGTGAGGGAGACGGGGTGGTCGGTCTCCGTCTTGGGCGGCAGCTCGGGGGCGATGCCGGGGTCGGACTTCTTGCGGCGCAGCAGGAAGGGCCGGACCAGCCGGGCCAGCCGCTCGACGGCCTCCTCGTTGCCGAGGCCCGCGGCCGTCCCCGTGTTCTCCACGATCCGGGCGTGCCGGGCCCGGAACGCCTTGAGCGGGCCGAGCAGTCCGGGGGTCGTCCAGTCGAGCAGGGCCCAGAGCTCGGAGAGGTTGTTCTCCACGGGGGTGCCGGTCAGGGCGACCCTGGCCGGGGCGGGGATGGTGCGCAGGGCCTTCGCGGTGGAGGAGTGCGGGTTCTTGACGTGCTGGGCCTCGTCGGCGACGACCAGACCCCAGGTGTGCGCGGCGAGCTGGGGAGCGCCGGCGCGCATGGTGCCGTACGTCGTGAGGACGAAGCCGCCGTCCAGCTCGCCCAGGGTCCGGTCGGTGCCGTGGAAGCGGCGGACCGGGACGCCGGGGGCGAAGCGGTTGATCTCCCGGTGCCAGTTGCCGAGGAGGGAGGCGGGGCAGACGACGAGCGTGGGGGCCCGCTGCGCGCGGTGCAGGTGGAGCGCGATGAGCGTGATCGTCTTGCCCAGGCCCATGTCGTCGGCGAGGCAGCCGCCGAGCCCGAGCGAGGTCATCCGGTCCAGCCAGGCCAGGCCGCGCAGCTGGTAGTCGCGCAGGGTCGCGTCGAGGCCGGGCGGCGGTGCGATCACCGTGTCGTCGGCGAGGATGCGCGTACGGAGCGCGGCGAGGGCTCCGGCGGGGACGGCCTCGACCTGCTCCCCGTCCACCTCGGCGCTCCCGGTGAGGGCGACGGCCAGCGCGTCCACCGGGCCCAGCAGTCCCAGCTCCCGCTTGCGCGCCTTGCGCACGAGCGCGGGGTCGACGACCACCCACTGGTCGCGCAGCCGCACCACCGGGCGGTGGGCCTCGGCGAGGGTGTCCATCTCGGCCTCGGTCAGCCGCTCGTCCCCCAGGGACAGCTGCCAGTCGAAGGAGAAGAGCTGCTCGGCGTCGAAGAACGAGGTGCCGTCGGTGGCCGATCCGGGCGCGGGCCGCACGACGGCCGCCGCGGTGAGTGAGCGGGCCAGCTCGCGCGGCCAGTGGACGTGGACCCCGGCGGCTGCCAGCCGGGCGCCCGCGTCGCTCAGCAGCTCGTACAGCTCGTCCTCGGTGATCGCGAGCACGTCGGGGACGGGCTGGTCCAGCAGCCGTTCCAGCGGGGCCCAGACACGGGCGGCCCGGCGCAGCGCCAGCACCGCGTCGACCCGGGCACGCGGCCCGAACGGCTCGCCCGCCAGGCCGTTCCAGAGGGCGGCCGCGTCGACCACGTACGTCGGGTCGGCGAGGCTGTGCACCTGCACGACGGCCGCGGCGGCGTGGCGGGCCGCCGGGTCGTCCGGGGCGCTGGGGCCGGTCTCCTCGCCGGAGGCCGTGACGGCGTAGGTGTCGGCGGTGTCGAACAGCTCGTACGCGGAGAGGTCCAGCCGCAGCGAGACCCGTACACCCGCGTCCAGGCCGGAGGCCACCTCGACGGCCCAGGCGGCGGCGTGGGGCAGGTGCTGGGGCTCACGGGCGGCGAAGGGCGCGCCCATCGCGAAGGCGGCGGCCGGGGTGCGCGGGAGCGTGTCGGCGACCGCGTCCAGGAAGGACCCGATCAGCGCCTCCGGGTCGGGCAGCCGGGCCGGGGCCGGCCCCGGGAGCGGCACCGCGTACCCCTCGGACGGCATCGCCGCGGCGGTGGCCCGCAGGTGCGCGACGTCCTCGGCGTCCCGCGGGCCCGCCCGCCAGGCGTCGTGGCCGCCCGCCGTGAGGCCGGGCAGGAGCCTGCCGCGCGCGACCAGGTGGAGCGCGTGCAGCGCGGCGGCGCCCCAGCAGCGGGTGGCGGGGTGGGCGGACGCCTGGTGGCGGGCGCGGACGAGCACGGGGAGCGCGTCGGCCACGGAGAGCAGCGCGGCGGGCACCCCGTCGCTCCGGACACCGGGCCCCTCCCCGGGCCCTTCCCGGCCCGGCGCCCCGTCCCGCCGGACGACCGTCAGCTCGGCCGCGCTGTACGGCACGGCGTCGGCCGGGGCCCGGTCATCTGCGTAGGCCGCATCGTCCGCGTAGGCGAAGGAGGACCCGTCTCGCCCAGCCCCCTCCCCCGCGGCCCGGTCCCGCGCGTCCGCGTGCGGGTCCCAGAAGGCGATCCGCCCGTCGCGCGGGACCGGGCCCGGCAGGAAGACCGCCGCGCAGCGCAGCAGGCGGCCGATGTCCGCGCTCCGCGGCTCACCGCCACGCGGGTCCTGTGCGTCCTGTGCCGCCATTCCGGCCACCCCCTCCCTGCCTGATCCGCTGAGTCGGCCGACACCTTCCATGCTGACTCCGCGAGTCTAGGCGCGGGGTCTGACAACGCTCCCCCCGGCCGCGTCATCGCAGCTCAGAGAGGCATACGGCACGCTCGCGACCGGCCCGGAACCGGCTACGCCCCGTGATGGGCGGACCCCACCGCGCCCCAGGTGCACGGTCACCCCCTCCGGCGTACCGCTCCTCGCCCGGTCGGCCGCGCACCGGATGCCGGGGCGGTGGGGAGCGGGCAGGGTGGCCAGCGCCAGCACGTCTCCCCGGCCCGGCGACGAGAGCCGGAGCCGGAGGCGTACCGATGAGAGCCGGACGAGCACCGGACGAGCAGACGAGGACCCGCCCATGTCCGTGACCGCGCCCGATCCCCGCCGCCGACGCCGTCTCGGCACCGTCGCCGCAGCCTCGCTCCTCGCCCTCACCGTCTCGGGCTGCTCCGGCCTCGGCCGCACCGCGGTGGGTCCGGTGACGTACCACACCGACCGTGAGGCGGTGGTGGAGGTGAACAGCCCTTCGGTGCTCGGCTGCCACCGGCTGGACCCCTCCGGGGCCCGCGCGGTCGAGAACGGCACGCTGGTCGACATCGTCCTCTACCCCACGCCCGACTGCACCGGCGGCGGGACGACGTACCTGGCCACCACGTTCTCCGACGTGGCGGCCGAGAGCGGCCCGCCCTGGCGCAGCTACACCGTGGTGCACTGAGCGAGCCGCACACGGAGACTGCCACGACCGCGGGCGGAGACCGCCGGGACCCGTACGCGGGGTCTGGGGCGGCCGTACACGGAGACCTCCACGGCCGCACGCAGAGACCGCCGAGGCTGTACGCGGAGACCGCCGGGACCGTACGCGGGGACTGCTGCGGCCGTACGCAGGGTTCGTGGCGGCCGTACGCGGAGACCGCCAAAACCGTACGCGGGGACTCCGACAGCCGTACGCGGAAGCCGCCGCGACCGCAGGCGAGGGCCGCCACGGCCGCACGCGGAGACCCCCGCGACGGTAAGCGGAAGCTGCCCGTCAGGGGACCGGGCGGGCCAGCAGCCAGGTGCCGTCGTCGGTGAGGGTGCGCTCCACCGTCAGCCCCGCCGCCTCCACGTACCCGGCGAGCTGGTCGTCGGAGAGCTCCCGTGACAGGAACGTCTGCGTCCACCGGGCGTCACCGAAGTCGTACTCCGCGTGCACCGAGCGCACCCCGTCCCCCACCGGCTCCGCCGAGACGATACGGACGATGCCGCCGGACGGGTCGGTCCGCTCCCACGGCAGCTCGGACCGGTGTGCCGTACCCTCGCGCTGGATGAGGACGATCCCGTCGTCCTTCACGTGACCGCGGCAGACGCGCAGCATTCCGTCCCGCACCCGGTGCTCGCCCGCGTGGACCAGGAACGAGCCGAGCAGCACGACGTCGAAGCGCTCGGCGCCGAGGTCCAGCGTCTCGATGGGGCTGCGCACCGTGCGCGCCCCGACGATCTGCTCCAGCATCTCCGCCGACTCGTCGACCGCCGTCACGGCGAAGCCCCGCCCCACGAGCGGGTGCGTCACCCGGCCCGCCCCGCAGCCCAGCTCCAGAATGCTCGCGCCGGCGGGGGCCACCGACGCGATCACGTCCGGTTCCTCGCCGACGGACAGCCGCCGGTAGAGCTCGACGGCGCATCCGTCCGGGGTGATGGCTCCCGGGCCCGTCCCCGCATATCCCTCGCGTACCAGTGATCCACCCATGACCGGCCAACGATCCGGCCCGCGCCTCCGGTTCCCGCCACGGGGCTCCCGGGTACATGCTGGAGGGTGAGGTGATCGTCATGCGTACCGGCAGTGAACCCGCGACCGCCCGCAGTCCACTGCGGCTGCGACTCTGGCTGAGCCTGTGGGGGACGTTCTGGGCGCTCTTCGGCCTGGTGGCCTTCTTCCTGACCGGGCGGGTGGGCTGGGCGGTGGCCTGCGCGGTGCTCCTGGCCCTCACGCTCCTGGACCTCGGCGTGGTCACGTACCGCATGCGCCAGGGGGCCCGCTTCCAGCCGGGCCGGGACGTCCCGCCGTACGAACCCGGCCGGAGCGGGCGCTCCCGGCGGCGCGGAACGGACCCGGAGGACCGTACGAAACCCCCGTGACGCCGGGCCCCCGTGGCGGCGGGGCGGGCGGAGCGCGCGGGGTCAGTCCTCCGTGTCGAACCGGGCCGCCTTCAGGTACTCCGGCTTCGGGTCGAGCGCGGCGGCGAGCCGGAAGTGGCGTGTCGCCGCTTCCGGGCGGCCCGCCCGCTCGAGGGTGCGGGCCAGCGCGAAGTGGGCGAACGCGTTGTCCGGCTCGCGCTCCAGCACCAGCTCGAACTCCAGCTCAGCTGGGCGCAGTTGGGCGCCGGCGAAGAACGCGCGGGCCCGCAGCAGCCGGGCGGCGGTGTTCTCCGGATGCGCGGCGATCACCGAGTCGAGCAACTTGACCGCGCCCCGGGGGTCGCGGGCGTCGAGCAGTTGCTCGGCCGCGCGGAAGTCGATGACATGGGTTTCGGGGTTGCTCTCGGGCACGGTCGCGTCCTTTCCGCCGTCTCCGGGTATCCAACGTCCGCCCCGGGCCGGGTATTCCGGTGGGGCGGACGGGGGCGAGCGGGGTCAGCCGGTGGCGGCGGCCCTGCGCAGGAGTTCCTCCCAGACCCCGCGGACCTGCGACTCCAGGGCCTCCAGCGGCCCGTCGTTGTCGACGGTCAGGTCGGCGACGGCGAGGCGTTCCTCGCGGGTCGCCTGGGCGGCCATCCTGGCGCGGGCGTCGGACTCCGTCATTCCGCGCAGGTTCACCAGCCGGTCGAGCTGGGTCTCGGGGGAGGCGTCCACGACGACGACCAGGTCGTAGAAGGGCGCGAGGGCGTTCTCCGCCAGCAGCGGTACGTCGTGGACGACGACGGCGTCCGCCGCGGCCTCCCGTTCCAGCTCGGCGGCGCGGGCGCCGACCAGGGGGTGGATGATCGCGTTCAGGGCGGCGCGGCGGTCCGGGTCGGCGAAGACGATCGCGCCGAGCGCCGGACGGTCCAAGGTGCCGTCGGCGGCGAGGATGTCCGGCCCGAACTCCTCGACCACGGCCGCGAGACCGGGGGTGCCGGGCTCGACGACCTGGCGCGCGATCAGGTCGGAGTCGATCAGCACGGCGCCGTACTCGACGAACCGCCGCGACACTTCGCTCTTGCCGGCGCCGATCCCGCCGGTCAGGCCCACTTTCAGCATGGGCGGCAGCCTACGGGCCGGGCCGGTGCGGCTGGCCATCCCCCTCCCACTCGGGGACACGGCCATCCCCTTGCCACTCGGAGACGCGGCCATCGCCCTGCCACTCGGAGATCCGGCTGTCGAGCTCCCCCTCGGCCGTTCAGCCGTCGCCCTCCCGCTCGGCGAGGAAGCGCTCGAACTCGCGGCCGATCTCGTCGGCGGACGGCAGGTCGACCGGTTCGGCGACGAGGTTGCCGCGGGTCTCGGAGCCGGCGACGGCGTCGTACTGGTGCTCGAGGCCCTCGACGAGGGAGACGAGCTCCTCGTCGCCCTGGCCGATCTGCCGGTCGATCTCGGTCTGGGTGCGGTGCGCCTCGGTGCGCAGGGAGTGCGCGAGGGCGGGCAGGACCAGGCCGGTCGCGGCGGTGATCGCCTCCAGCGCGGTCAGGGCCGCGTCCGGGTAGGCGGACCGGGCGACGTAGTGCGGGACGTGGGTGGCGACCCCGAGGACGTCGTGGCCGGCCTCCATCAGCCGGTACTCGATGAGCGCCTCGGCCGAGCCGGGAACCTGGGCCTCGTCGAAGGGGCTGCGGTGGCCGGGCATCAGGTCGGTGCGGTTGCCGTGCGGGGTGATGCCGACGGGGCGGGTGTGCGGGACACCCATGGGGATGCCGTGGAAGTTGACCGTGAGGCGTACGCCGAGGCGCTCGACGATCTGCTCGACGGCGGCGGCGAACCGCTCCCACTCCACGTCCGGCTCCGGGCCCGAGAGCAGCAGGAAGGGCGCTCCGGTGGCGTCCTGGACGACCCGGACCTCCAGGGTCGGGGCCTCGAAGGACGTCCAGCGGTCGCGGCGGAAGGTCAGCAGCGGGCGCCGGGCGCGGTAGTCGACGAGCCGGTCGTGGTCGAAGCGGGCCACGACCTGGTGGGGCAGCGTCTCCAGCAGGCCGTCGACGATCTGCTCGCCGGTCTCACCCGCGTCGATGTATCCGTCGAAGTGGTAGAGCATGACCAGACCGGCCGACTCCTGGGCCAGCGCCATGTCGACGACGGCCAGTCCCTTCGGCTCCCATTCGTACAAACTCTGCGGATCAGGCACGGTTACCGCTCCTCCTCGTGTTCCCTGGGAAGAACGCGGCCGGCTCCATGGGCATTCCCCGCGAGGGCACTTTCCGGCAGGGGAGCTTCACGGCGTGTCAGCTATTGGTCCGTACCTTGACGCCCCCCGCCGCCGTCCCTACCGTCACTGGGCAACACATTCAGAGACACGTTCCGTATTCATGTACAGGAATGTACGGGAACGTCCTGGACCCCTCCGACGGGAAGGCATCCCCCCATGCGCCCCCGCACCCCTCTCACCGTCCTGCTCGCCGCCGCCCTCGCCACCGGCAGCCTCGCCCTGGCCGGCGCCGGGCCCGCGAACGCCGCCGCGGCCGTGATCGACGTGTCCACCGCGGCCCAGCTCAAGTCGGCGCTCGCCGCCGCCTCCCCCGGTGACACGATCCGGCTCGCCGACGGCACGTACACCGGGAACTTCAAGGCCACCCGGCCCGGCACCTCCGGCGCCCGGATCATCCTGACCGGCTCCAGCAGGGCGGTACTCACCGCGGGCGGCGGCTACGGGCTGCACCTGAACGGCGCCTCGTACTGGACGGTCCACGGGGTCACCATCAAGGGCGGCCAGAAGGGCATCATGGCCGACACGGCGAACGGGGTCGTCATCGACTCGGTGACCGTCCACGACCTCGACATGGAGGGCGTCCACTTCCGTAAGTCCTCGCGCGACGGCGTACTGAAGAACTCCCGCATCTACGACACCGGGCGCAACGGGCGCGGCATGGGCGAGGGCGTGTACGTCGGCACGGCCAACGACCTCTCCGACCGGAGCGACAACGCGCAGATCCTGAACAACACGATCGGGCCGGACGTCCGCGGCGAGAACGTCGACATCAAGGAAGGCACCACCGGCGCACGGATCATCGGCAACACCTTCGACGGCAGCGGGCTCACCGGCGCGAACTACGACGACTCCTGGGTCGATGTGAAGGGCAACGACGTCCTGGTCGAGGGCAACAGGGGGACCCGCACCACCAACAACGGCTACGAGACCCACAGCCAGCAGAGCGGCTGGGGGTGCGGCACCGTCTTCCGCGACAACACCTCGGACCTCTCCGGCGCCACCGGCGACAAGCAGCTCGCCATCAACGTCACCAACAACAGCGCCAGCTGCCGCACCACGGTCTACGCGAGCAACACCGTCACCGGCGGCAAGGGCCTGACCAACATCACCGTCACGCCCTGACAGGCACCTGCATACGCGAGTGAGGCCCGCCCCCCGAAGGGAACGGGCCTCACTCTCCGTGCTCTACAGCTTCACCGCAGCCGATGAGCCGCCGGGGGTCGGAGCGTCAGCTCTGGCCGCCCGCCAGCTTCTCGCGCAGCGCGGCCAGGGCCTCGTCCGACGCCAGGGCGCCGGAGTTGTCCGCCGACTCCGAGGAGTACGAACCGCCACCGGAGCCGCCGGAGGCGGCCGGAGCGGCGCCGGCCGGGGCGGCAGCACCCTCGGCAGCGGCGGCCTCGTCGGCCTCGCGGCTCTTGATGACCTGGGCCTGGTGCTGCTCGAAGCGCTGCTGCGCCTCGGCGTACTGCGTCTCCCAGACCTCGCGCTGCGCCTCGAAGCCCTCGAGCCAGTCGTTGGTCTCGGGGTCGAAGCCCTCGGGGTAGATGTAGTTGCCCTGGTCGTCGTAGGACGCGGCCATGCCGTACAGGGTCGGGTCGAACTCGACCGAGGCCGGGTCGCCACCGAAGGACTCGTTGGCCTGCTTCAGCGAGAGGCTGATGCGGCGGCGCTCGAGGTCGATGTCGATGACCTTGACGAAGATCTCGTCGTTGACCTGGACGACCTGCTCCGGGATCTCCACGTGGCGCTCGGCCAGCTCGGAGATGTGGACCAGACCCTCGATGCCCTCGTCGACGCGGACGAACGCACCGAACGGAACGAGCTTGGTGACCTTACCCGGGACGACCTGACCGATCTGGTGCGTCCGGGCGAACTGCTGCCACGGGTCTTCCTGCGTCGCCTTGAGCGACAGGGAGACGCGCTCGCGGTCCATGTCGACGTCGAGGACCTCGACGGTGACTTCCTGGCCGACCTCGACAACCTCGGAGGGGTGGTCGATGTGCTTCCAGGAGAGCTCGGAGACGTGCACGAGACCGTCGACGCCACCCAGGTCCACGAAGGCACCGAAGTTGACGATCGAGGAGACGACGCCGGAGCGGACCTGACCCTTCTGCAGGGTGGTGAGGAACGTCTGGCGAACCTCGGACTGGGTCTGCTCGAGCCAGGCACGGCGGGACAGGACCACGTTGTTGCGGTTCTTGTCCAGCTCGATGATCTTCGCCTCGAGCTCCTTGCCCACGTAGGGCTGGAGGTCGCGGACACGACGCATCTCGACGAGCGACGCCGGGAGGAAGCCACGGAGGCCGATGTCGAGGATGAGACCACCCTTGACGACCTCGATGACGGTACCGGTGACGATGCCGTCTTCTTCCTTGATCTTCTCGATGGTGCCCCAGGCACGCTCGTACTGAGCGCGCTTCTTCGAGAGGATCAGGCGGCCTTCCTTGTCCTCCTTCTGGAGAACCAGGGCCTCGATCTCGTCGCCGACCTTGACGACCTCGTTCGGGTCGACGTCGTGCTTGATCGAGAGCTCGCGGCTCGGGATGACACCTTCGGTCTTGTAACCGATGTCGAGGAGAACCTCGTCCCGGTCAACCTTGACGATGACACCGTCAACGATGTCGCCGTCGTTGAAGTACTTGATCGTCTCGTCGATCGCCGCGAGGAACGCGTCCGCGTCGCCGATGTCGTTGACCGCAACCTGCGGAGTGGTGGCGGTGGTCTCGGTGCTGCTCGTCATGTGGGAAAGGGCTCCGGTACGGACAGAGAGTCGTAGGTACTGCTACGCCGAAAGCCCGTATCGCCTCTGCAGAAGCCGGACAGCCTGGAAAGCGCGCAATCCGTTTCCGGAGAGACGCCTCGACAACCGAGGGGACATGCAACAGACGCGAGCGCGGCCTGCTAGGTCTGAGGCGCGCAGGCTCGCAGCGCAACTTGTAGCATACGGGGGCAGCCGGACAGGGTCAATGCGCGCGGGCACGGACCGGGGGCACAACGGCCCCGTACCGGAGCAACTCCTGCTCTCCGAGGCGTGTTCGGGCCGATCGACCCGAACACAATACGGCAGGTCGGCAAGGCGTCGCGCACACGCGTCCGTATCCCGGTACCGCCCCTGGTGGTCCCGGTCCGCACCGCGTGCGGCGAGTGAAGGCAAACTACAACGACGGGCACGATGAGCCAAGAGATCCACGGGACCCACTCCCACGAAACCGCAGGGACCGCCGGGACCGCCGGGGCCGAAGAACCCGAAGCGACCCGCCGCGCGGCGGACGAGGCCGAGAGCAGCCGGGCCAGCCGAGGATGGTGGGACCGGAACGCCGACGAGTACCAGCAGGACCACGGCGGCTTCCTGGGCGACGACCGCTTCGTCTGGGGCCCGGAAGGGCTCGACGAGGCCGAGGCCGCCCTCCTGGGCCCCGCCTCCGCCCTCGAAGGCCTCGACGTCCTGGAGATCGGCGCCGGGGCCGCGCAGTGCTCGCGCTGGCTGGCCGGGCAGGGCGCCCGCCCGGTGGCGCTGGACCTCTCCCACCGCCAGCTCCAGCACGCCCTGCGCATCGGCGAGGGCATCCCGCTCGTCGAGGCGGACGCGGGCCGGCTCCCCTTCCGGGACGCCTCCTTCGACCTGGCCTGCTCCGCGTACGGGGCGGTGCCCTTCGTCGCCGACCCCGTGCAGGTCTTCCGCGAGGTCCACCGGGTGCTGCGGCCCGGCGGGCGCTGGGTCTTCTCCGTGACGCACCCGATCCGCTGGGCGTTCCCCGACGAGCCGGGGCCCGAAGGCCTCTCGGTCGCCGCCTCCTACTTCGACCGCGTCCCCTACGTCGAGCAGGACGAGCAGGGCAACGCCGTCTATGTGGAACACCACCGCACCCTCGGCGACCGGGTGAGGGACGTGGTGGCGGGCGGGTTCCGCCTGGTCGACCTGGTCGAACCGGAATGGCCCGCGTGGAACGACCAGGAGTGGGGCGGCTGGTCCCCGCTGCGCGGCAACCTCATCCCGGGCACGGCGATCTTCGTCTGCGAGCGGGACTGACGGATCGGCGTCCCCCTCCCGTACGACACCGGGGCGTACTCCCGCACGACACCCGGGGCGTGATCCTGTCTGACACCGGGGCGTGATCCCGCACGACGCCGGGGGCGTCCTCCCGTCTGACACCGGGGGCATGATCCCGCACGACACCGGGAGCCTCCTCCCGTCTGACACCGGGGGCGTGATCCCGTACGACACTGGGGGCGTGATCCGTACCGAAGCCCTGGACCGCCTGCCCGTCCGCACCGCCGTGCCCGCCCTGCGGCGCGCGCTCGACGACCGGGGCGTCGCCGTCCTGTGCGCCCCGCCCGGCACCGGCAAGACGACCCTGGTGCCGCTGGTCCTCGCCGGGCTGACCGGGCAGGGGCCGGTGCGCCGGGTCGTGGTCGCCGAGCCTCGCCGCATCGCCGCGCGGGCGGCGGCCCGGCGGATGGCCTGGCTGCTGGGGGAGCAGCCGGGCGGACGGATCGGCTTCACGGTGCGCGGCGAGCGCGTGGTGGGGCGGGACACGGTGGTGGAGGTCGTGACCACCGGGGTGCTGCTCCAGCGGCTCCAGCGCGACCAGGAGCTGGCCGGGGTCGACGTGGTGATCATCGACGAGTGCCACGAGCGCCACCTGGACGCCGACACCGTGGCCGCCTTCCTCCTGGACGTACGGGAGGCGATCCGGCCCGATCTGCGGCTGGTGGCGGCCTCCGCGACGACGGACGCGCAGGGGTGGGCCCGGCTCCTGGGCGACGCCCCGGTGGTCGAGGCGCAGGGCGTCTCGTATCCGGTGGAGGTGGTCTGGGCGCCGCCCGCCCGGCCCGTGAAGCCGCCGCACGGGATGCGGGTCGATCCCGCGCTGCTCACGCATGTGGCCGCCACCGTGCGCCGGGCCCTCGCAGAGCGCGCCGGGGACGTGCTCTGCTTCCTGCCCGGTGTCGGGGAGATCGCGCGGGTGGCCGGGCCTCGCCGGGGTGGACGCCGAGGTGCTCCAGGTCCACGGGCGCGCCCCGGCCGCCGTGCAGGACGCGGTGCTCGCCGGGTCGTCCGAGGGGCGGCGGGTGGTCCTGGCGACCTCGGTGGCGGAGTCGTCGCTGACGGTGCCGGGCGTGCGGATCGTCGTCGACTCGGGCCTCGCCCGGGAGCCCCGCACCGACCACGCCCGGGGGCTCAGCGCCCTGACCACCGTACGGGCCTCCCGGGCGACCGGGCGGCAGCGTGCGGGACGGGCGGGGCGACAGGCGCCGGGGGCGGTGTACCGGTGCTGGGAACAGGCCGAGGACGGGCGGCTCGCGCGCTTCCCCTCCCCCGAGATCAAGGTCGCCGACCTCGCGGCGTTCGCGCTCCAGGCGGCGTGCTGGGGCGATCCGGACGCCGCCTCGCTCGCCCTGCTGGACCCGCCGCCCGCCGGGGCGATGGGCGCCGCCCGCGAGGTGCTGGAGGCGATCGGCGCGGTGGACGCCCGGGGCCGGGTCACCGACCGGGGCGTACGGATGTCCCGCCTCGGGCTGCACCCCCGGCTGGCCCGCGCCCTCCTGGACGGCGCCCGGGAGGCCGGGGCGCGGCGGGCGGCGGAGGTGGTGGCCCTGCTGAGCGAGGAGCCGCCGAGGGAGTACGGGGACGATCTGGCCGCGGCGCTGCGGACCGCCCGCCGGGGCCAGGACGGTTACGCGGGGCGCTGGAAGCAGGAGGTGCGGCGGCTGTCGTCGTCGCTGGGCTCCGCGTCCTCCGGCAGGAAGGACGGCGGCGGCTCCGACGACGCCGTCGTCGGTCTCGTCGCCGCGCTGGCCTTCCCCGAGCGGGTGGCGCGGGCCCGGGGCGACGGGGCCTTCCTCATGGTGTCGGGGACGGGCGCGGAGCTGCGGGACGGGTCGCGGCTGCGCAGCGCCCCCTGGCTGGCCGTCGCGGTGGCGGACCGGCCCTCCCACGCGGCCTCGGCCCGGGTGCGGCTGGCGGCGGTGGTCGACGAGTCCACCGCGCTCCTGGCCGCCGGGCACCTGCGGGTGCGGGGCGAGGAGGTCCGCTGGGTGGACGGCGAGGTGGTGGCCCGGTCGGTGGACCGGGTGGGGGCGGTGGAGCTGGCGGTGCGTCCGCTGAGGCAGCCCGATCCGGAGCTGGTGCGCGGGGCCCTGGTGGAGGGGCTGCGGCGGGAGGGGCTCGGGCTGCTGCGGTGGACCCGGGACAGTGAGCAGGTGCGGCTGCGCCTGGCGTTCCTGCACCGCGTGGTGGGCGCGCCGTGGCCCGACGTGTCGGACGAGGCGCTGCTGGCGGAGACCGGGGCGTGGCTGGAGCCGGAGCTGTCGCGGGCCCGGCGCCGGGCCGACCTGGGCCGGATCGACGCGGGGCAGGCGCTGCGCCGGCTGCTGCCGTGGGCGACGGGCGAGGCGGTGCGGCTGGACGAGCTGGCGCCGGAGCGGATCGAGGTGCCGAGCGGTTCCCGTATCCGGGTCGAATACGGCGGCGAGCAGCCCGTACTCGCGGTGAAGCTCCAGGAGCTGTTCGGGCTGCGCGAGACGCCCCGGGTGGCCGGGGTACCGGTCCTGGTCCACCTGCTCTCCCCCGCCGGACGCCCGGCGGCGGTCACGGCGGACCTGGCCTCGTTCTGGCGGGAGGGCTACAAGGCCGTACGGGCGGAGCTGCGCGGCCGCTACCCGAAGCACCCGTGGCCCGAGGACCCCGCGACCGTACCGGCGACGCGGTACACCTCGGCGCGGCTCAAGCGCTCGTAGCGCGCTCCGGCGACAGCCCCGCGAGCCGTGGACTCGTCGGCCGCGGAACCGGCGGCCGTCCGAGCCGATGGGCCGTCAGGGGTGGGTTCCGTAGCGCCCCGAGCGCGAGGACAGCCCCCGCGCCGGGTGGGCGCGGGGGCTGCCGGGAGAGCGGGTGGGTCAGGCCTCGGGGGGCGCCGTCTCCTCGGGCGCCTCCACGGTCAGCTCGACGGCGACCGTGGCGCCGCCCTCGGCGGTGAGGAGCAGCTTGTACGTGCCCGGGTTCTCGTCGGCGAAGAGGGCCGGCAGCTGGAGCAGGCCGTCGGCGTCCGTCGTGAGGGTCAGGGTGCGCAGCGGGTTGCCGGCCGCGTCCTTGAAGTACGGGCCCTTGCCGTTCCCGACAGGCTTCCCCTCGTCCGTGACCAGGGTGGCGGTGACGGCCACTCCGGCGGCGGCCGCGCCCTTGTACGTGGCCTTGACGGTGACGGCGTCCGCGAACCTCTCGCCGGGCGCGGCGACGAGCGCCTTGCCGTCGGTCCGTACGATCGCGTCGGCCTGGCGGGCGGTGACGCTCGCCGCGTAGGTCAGGGTGCGCGGCCGGGCGGTGCCCGCGGTGGCGGTCACCGTGAACTCGCCGGCCTGCTCGCCTGCCTCGAGCACCGGTGCGGTGGCGGTGCCGTCCTCCCCGCTGACGACCGTGACCGTCTTCCTGCCGCCCTCGAAGAGGGTGCCGGTGGACCCGGTGACGGTGAAGGTGACGGGCACCTCGGCCATCGGTGCGCCGAGGGCGTTGCGGGCGCGCACGGAGACCCGCTCGTCGAACGTCCCGCCGGCGGTGGCGGTGAGGGGTCCGGTGCCCGCGTTCTCCAGGGAGCCGAAGGTCTCGGACGGCGACGGGGTCGGAGTCGGAGTCGGCGTGGGGGTGGGCGTGGGCGTCGGGGTCGGGGTGGGGGAACCGCCGGGCTTGGAGGGGCTCGGGCTCGGCTTCGTCGCGCCGGGCTTGGACGGGGACGGGGACGGCTTCGTGCTCGGCGTCCCGCCGGGGGTCGGGGTCGGCAACGGGGTGCTGGGCGCGGTGGGAAGGACTCCGCTGCCGTCGGGCACCTCGTGCGTGCCGCGCTGGTAGTACGAGAACCAGGAGCGGACCGTACGCAGGTACTCCGTCGACTGGTTGTAGCTCAGCACGGCCCGGTCGAGGTCGTCGGCGACCGCGAGGTTCCGACCGCCCGCGCAGAGGTAGAGGCCGGCGGCGAGCGCCGCGTCGTAGATGTTGTTGGGGTCCTTGCGTCCGTCGCCGTTCGCGTCCTGGCCCCAGGTGGCCCAGGTGGACGGGATGAACTGCATCGGGCCGACCGCGCGGTCGTGGACGGCGTCGCCGTCGTACGCCCCGCCGTCGGTGTCCTTGATCAGCGCGAAGCCCTGGCCGTTGAGGGCCGGGCCCAGGATCGGGGTGGGGGTGGTGCCGTTCGCGTCGACCCGGCCGCCACGGGCGTGACCGGACTCGACCTTGCCGATCGCCGCCAGGAGCTGCCAGGGCAGCCGGCAGGCCGGGTCGGTGGCGGCGACGCTCCGCTCGGCCTGCTTGTACGCGGCCATGATCGACGCCGGAATGCCCGCTTCCGCGCTGCCGGTGGCGGTCGGGAGGTTGCTGGACGAACCGGGCCTGTCGGGCGTGATGAGGGGCGGAAGGTCGGTGTAGTAGGGCGAGTTGCCCGTGGCGGCACCGTCCTCCGGGCCGCCCGAATCATCGCCCGCGCTCTGCTGGTCGCCTCCGCCCACGGGCCCTTCGGCCAGCGGAGCCGCAGGTGCCTGGGACGCCGCGAGCGCCGCCACGGCGGCCGCCGCCACCGCGGTGGTCGTGGCCCCCTTGCGCAGTCGTCGGCGAATGTGCGCTGCCATACGTTCCGGTCCCTCCCCCTCGAAGGCTGCTCGCGCTCCCCAGCGCAAGGACTCCAGCGACCCTACGGCACCTGGTGACACCCGGGCACCGCACCCTGACCGCTTCTTACTGTTCTTTCACGTTCCAGCACACACGTTGTCCGGGAGGGCAACGAAGGGTGCCCTGACGTGCGGCACCCGGTGCTCCCGCATACTTGCCGCCATGCCGTTCACGCTCAGCCACGCCGCCGCCGTGCTCCCGGCGATCCGCCGGAACGGGACCGCCCGCCTGGGGCTGCTCCCCTCGGCCCTCGTCGCCGGTTCGTTCGCACCCGACGTCACCTACTTCGCGGACACGGTGATCCCCGGGGCGATGAGGTTCGGCGGCTTCACCCACACCTTCCTCGGTGTGGTCACCGTGAACGTGCTGATCGCCGCCGTGCTGGTGGCGGTGTGGGTGCTGCTGCGGGAGCCGCTGGTGGCGCTGCTGCCGGCAGGCGTACGGGGCCGCGTCCACACCTTCGTACGGGGACAGCGGTGGCACCGGGGGGCGTTCGGGCCGTCCGCCTGGCTGTGGTTCGGGGCGTCCGCCGCACTCGGGGCGGCCACGCATGTGGTGTGGGACGCGTTCACCCATCACAGCCGGTGGGGGACGGAGCTGCTGCCGGTCCTCAACCGGAGCATCGGGGGCTTCCCGCTCTACCAGTGCGCGCAGTACGGCAGTTCGGCCCTGGCCCTGGCGGTGCTCGGCTGGTTCGTCGTCACCGGTCTGCGGCGCCCCGCCCCGGCCCCGGTCCCGGAGGTGCTCCCTACGCTCGGCCGGGGTGAGCGGTGGGGCGCGCTCGGCCTGCTGGCCGCCTGTGTGGTGCTGGGGGTCGTCCACCGGTGCCTGCGCTGGTACGCCCACTTCGGGCGCGTCGAGAACCCGCTCGACATCGTCCCGACCGCCTGCTTCGGCGCGGGCGCCGGGCTGGCGGCCGGGCTGCTGCTGTACGGGGTGTGGATGCGGCTGCCGCGCGGGCGGCGGGCGAGGGACGACGGTCCTGGGCGGGCGCCCGTGGCGGACGAGTCCCGTACGGGAGCGCCGGCCGACCGGACGTAGCCGCGAGGAACCGCGAACGGCCGCACGAAGGGGAAGGGCTCGGAACCGTGATCCGGTTCCGAGCCCTCCGGCTTCCCGTGGCTCAGCCTGCCGTGACTGCCTGTCGTGGCTCAGCCCCTGTCGTGACTGCCTGCCGTCGCTCAGCCTGCCGTGACTGGCTGCCCTGGCTCAGTGGGCCGCCGACTCCCAGTCCTTGCCGACGCCGACCGAGACGTCCAGCGGGGCGCGCAGCTCGACCGCGCCCGCCATCTCACGCCGCAGGATCTGCTCCACCTGCTCGCGCTCGCCCTTCGCGATCTCCAGCACGATTTCGTCGTGGACCTGGAGCAGCATCCGCGAGGCCAGCTCCGCCTCCCGCAGCGCCCGGTCCACCCGGAGCATCGCCACCTTCACGATGTCCGCGGCCGTGCCCTGGATCGGGGCGTTGAGCGCCATCCGCTCGGCGGCCTCGCGGCGCTGGCGGTTGTCGCTGTTCAGGTCGGGGAGGTAGCGGCGGCGGCCCAGGATCGTCTCCGTGTAACCGGTGGCCCGCGCCTCCTCGACGACCCGGTGGAGATAGTCCCGCACCCCGCCGAACCGCTCGAAGTAGGTGTCCATCAGCACCCGCGCCTCGGCGGGGTCGATGTTCAGCTGCTGGGAGAGGCCGAACGCCGACAGGCCGTAGGCCAGGCCGTAGGACATGGCCTTGATCTTGCGGCGCATCTCCGCGTCGACGGCGCTCTTCTCGACGCCGAAGACCTGCGAGGCGACCGTGGTGTGCAGATCCTCGCCGGAGGTGAACGCCTCGATGAGGCCGGCGTCCTCGGAGAGGTGCGCCATCACCCGCAGCTCGATCTGGCTGTAGTCCGCCGTCATCAGCGTCTCGAAGCCCTCGCCGACGACGAAGCCGCGGCGGATCGCCCGCCCCTCGTCGGTGCGGACCGGGATGTTCTGGAGGTTGGGGTCGGTGGAGGAGAGCCGGCCGGTCGCCGCCACCGTCTGGTTGAACGTGGTGTGGATGCGGCCGTCGGCCGCGATCGTCTTGATCAGCCCCTCGACGGTGACCCGCAGCTTCGCCTGCTCGCGGTGGCGCAGCATGAGGACCGGCAGCTCGTGCTCGGTCTGCGCGGCCAGCCAGGCCAGCGCGTCCGCGTCCGTCGTATATCCGGTCTTGGTCTTCTTCGTCTTCGGCAGGCCCAGCTCACCGAAGAGGATCTCCTGGAGCTGCTTGGGCGAACCGAGGTTGAACTCGCGGCCCACCGCCGCGTGCGCCTCCTTCACCGCCTGCTGCACGGTCCCGGCGAACTGCTGCTCCATGGACTCCAGGTGGGCCCGGTCCGCGGCGATCCCGTGCCGCTCCAGACGGGCCAGGAGGATCGACGTCGGCAGCTCCATGTCGTGGAGCAGCTCGGCCGCGCCCACCTCCTTCAGGCGGGCGGTGAACGCGTCACCCAGGTCCAGCACGGCCCTCGCCTGCGCCATCAGGGCGTCCGCCTCGGCCCGGTCGTCCGCCCCGAAGGCGAGCTGCCCGTCGGAGGCGGCGGCCGGGGCCAGCTCGCGGCCCAGGTACTCCACGGCCAGCGCGTCCAGGGCGAAGGAGCGGCGGCCCGGCTTCACCAGATACGCGGCGAGCGCGGTGTCCATCGCGACGCCTTCGAGCTGCCAGCCGTGCTCGGGGAAGACCCGCATCACGTTCTTCGCGTTGTGCAGGACCTTCGGCCGCTCGGGGTCGGCCACCCAGGCGGCGAACGCCCGCTCGTCGGCCTCCTCCAGCTGCGTCGGGTCCAGCCAGGCGGCGGCCCCGTCGGCGGCGGCGAGCGCGACCTCGGTCACCGTGCCGGCACCCAGGGACCAGGTGTCGACGGTCATGACACCGAGCGGCTGCCCGCCGTGCGCCTCCAGCCACGGGGCGACCTCACCCGAGCCGAGCACCGCACCGTCCAGCTCGACACCGGCCGCGGGCGCGGGCGGCTCGGCCTCCGCCGCCCCCGGGTCGACGGCGAGCAGACGCTCACGCAGGCTCGGGTTGCGGATCTCCAGTATGTCCAGGACACCGGTGACCGCCGTGCGGTCGTACGGAGCGCGCTCCAGGTCGGCCGGGGACTTCGGCAGCTCCACGTCCCGGACCATCTCCGTCAGCACCCGGTTCATCTTCACCGCGTCCAGGTGGTCCCGGAAATTCTGCCCGGCCTTGCCCTTGACCTCCTCGGCCCGCTCCACCAGCTCGGCGAACGAACCGAACTGGTTGATCCACTTCGCGGCCGTCTTCTCACCGACACCGGGAATGCCCGGAAGGTTGTCCGACGGGTCCCCGCGCAGGGCGGCGAAGTCCGGATACTGCCGCGGGGTCAGCCCGTACTTCTCGACGACCTTCTCCGGGGTGAACCGGGTCAGCTCGGAGACCCCCTTGGTCGGATACAGCACGGTCACGTTCTCCGTGATCAGCTGGAAGGAGTCCCGGTCGCCCGTGACGATCAGCACCTCGAACCCGGCCGCCTCGGCCTGCGTCGCCAGCGTCGCGATGACGTCGTCCGCCTCGAACCCCTCCACCGCGAACCGGTCCGCGTGCATCGCGTCCAGCAGCTCGCCGATCAGCTCGACCTGCCCCTTGAACTCGTCGGGGGTCTTGGAGCGGTTCGCCTTGTACTCCGGGAACTCCTGCGCACGCCACGTCTTGCGGGACACGTCGAACGCCACCGCGAAATGCGTGGGCGCCTCGTCACGCAGGGTGTTCGCCAGCATCGACATGAAGCCGTACACGGCGTTCGTCGGCTGCCCCACCGCCGTCGTGAAATTCTCCGCGGGCAGGGCGAAGAACGCCCGGTACGCCAGGGAGTGCCCGTCCATGAGGAGCAGGCGCGGTCGGTTGTCTGCCGTCTTCTTCGATGCCGTCTCAGCCACGCCCCCGATCCTGCCACGGCCCACTGACAATCCGGACCGGGCACGGCCCCCCACGGCCGTGACAGGATCGACAGCGAGGAAGAACGACCGTGGAAGAAGCGCTCGAAGGGGAGCAGCATCATGGCCAGCAAGCCGCCGACCGGTGACCCGGTCCAGGACGCCCCGCAGGTCGAAGCGGCCCCGCACGCCGCCGCCGGACTGCCCGCCGTCGCCCACTCACTGCGCATCGCCCAGCAGCAGATGGGCGTGCGCCGCACCGCGCAGACCCTCCTCAAGGTCAACCAGAAGGACGGCTTCGACTGCCCCGGCTGCGCCTGGCCCGAGGGCGACAAGCGGCACACCGCCGAATTCTGCGAGAACGGCGCGAAGGCCGTCGCCGAGGAGGCGACCCTGCGCCGCGTCACCCCCGGCTTCTTCGCCGCCCACCCCCTCGCCGACCTCGCCGGACGCAGCGGCTACTGGCTCGGCCAGCAGGGCAGGATCACCCAGCCGGTGTACCTCCCCGAAGGCGCCGACCGGTACGAGGCCATCACCTGGGACCGCGCCTTCGCGATCATCGCCGAGGAACTGACCGCCCTGGCCTCCCCCGACGAAGCCCTCTTCTACACCTCGGGCCGCACCAGCAACGAGGCCGCGTTCCTCCTCCAGCTCTTCGCCCGCGAATTCGGCACCAACAACCTGCCCGACTGCTCCAACATGTGCCACGAGTCGTCCGGCTCCGCGCTCACCGAGACCATCGGCGTCGGCAAGGGCAGCGTCTCGCTGGAGGACATCCACCAGGCCGACCTGATCATCGTCGCCGGACAGAACCCCGGCACCAACCACCCCCGGATGCTCTCCGCCCTGGAGAAGGCCAAGAACGCCGGAGCGAAGATCATCTCGGTGAACCCGCTCCCCGAAGCCGGCATGGAGCGGTTCAAGAACCCCCAGACACCGCACGGCATGCTCAAGGGCACCGCCCTCAACGACCTCTTCCTCCAGATCCGCATCGGCGGCGACCAGGCCCTCTTCCGCCTCCTCAACAAGCTGATCCTGGCCACCGAAGGCGCCGTCGACACCACCTTCGTCGACCAGCACACCCACGGCTACGAAGAGTTCGCCAAAGCGGCGGAGGAAGCCGACTGGGACGAGACCCTCACCGCCACCGGCCTCACCCGCACCGAGATCGAAGCCGCCCTCGCGATGGTCCTCGCCTCACGGCGCACCATCGTCTGCTGGGCCATGGGCCTCACCCAGCACAAGCACTCCGTGCCCACCATCCGCGAAATCGTCAACTTCCTCCTCCTGCGCGGAAACATCGGCCGCCCCGGCGCCGGAGTCTGCCCCGTACGCGGCCACTCCAACGTCCAGGGCGACCGCACCATGGGCATCTTCGAACGGCCCGCCCCGGCCTTCCTCGACGCCCTCGACAAGGAGTTCGGCATCACCTCGCCCCGCCACCACGGCCTGGACGTGGTGCGCGCCATCCAGGCCCTGCGCGACGGCGAGGCCAAGGTCTTCTTCGCCATGGGCGGCAACTTCGTCGCCGCCACCCCCGACACCGCCGTCACCGAGGCCGCCATGCGCCGCGCCCGCCTCACCGTCCACGTGTCGACCAAGCTCAACCGCTCCCACGCCGTCACCGGCGCCCGCGCGCTGATCCTGCCGACACTCGGCCGCACCGACAAGGACGTCCAGGCGAGCGGCAAACAGTTCGTCACCGTCGAGGACTCCATGGGCATGGTCCACGCCTCCCGCGGCAACCTCACCCCCGCAAGCCCCCACCTGCTCTCCGAACCGGCCATCGTCGCCCGCCTCGCCCGCGCGGTCCTCGGCACCGACTCCCGTACCCCATGGGAGGAGTTCGAGCGGGACTACGCCACCATCCGCGACCGCGTCTCCCGCGTCGTCCCCGGCTTCGAGGACTTCAACGCCCGCATCGCCCGCCCCGGCGGCTTCACCCTCCCCCACGCCCCCCGCGACGAACGCCGCTTCCCCACCGCCACCGGCCGCGCCAACTTCACCGCCGCCCCCGTCGAGTTCCCCGAACTCCCCGACGGCAGGCTCCTGTTGCAGACCCTGCGCTCCCACGACCAGTACAACACCACCATCTACGGCCTGGACGACCGCTACCGCGGCATCAAGGGCGGCCGCCGCATCGTCATGGTCAACCCCGACGACGCGAACGCCCTCGGCCTCACCGACGGCACCTACACCGACCTCGTCAGCGAGTGGAAGGACGGCGTCGAGCGCCGCGCCGAAGGCTTCCGCGTCGTCCACTACCCCACCGCCCGCGGCTGCGCCGCCGCCTACTACCCCGAGACCAACGTCCTGGTCCCCCTCGACTCCACCGCGGACACCAGCAACACCCCGGCCAGCAAGTCCGTCGTCGTGCGTTTCGAGAACACCCGGGCCGCCGGCTGAGAACCGCCACCCCCTAAGCGTCCGCTCAGCCGTCTGATAAGAACAGTGCACACAGCAATGAACCAGCGCAGACGATCGGAGCCGGAACCATGGGCGAGCCCACCGCACCCCTCTTCCCGCAGGAAGTCATCGACGAGTACGCGGCACTCGGCATCGACCTGCCCGCCCTCTTCTCCGCCGGCCACCTCGGCGAACGCATGGGCGTGACCATCGTCGAGGCCGCCGCCGACCGTGTCGTCGGCACCATGCCCGTCGAAGGCAACACCCAGCCCTACGGCCTCCTGCACGGCGGCGCCTCCGCCGTCCTCGCCGAGACCCTCGGCTCCATCGGCTCCATGCTCCACGGCGGCGCCGGCAAGATCGCCGTCGGCGTCGACCTGAACTGCACCCACCACCGCTCCGCCCGCAGCGGCCTCGTCACCGGCGTCGCCACCCCCGTACACCGCGGCCGCTCGACCGCCACGTACGAGATCGTCATCACCGACGAACACGACCAGCGGGTCTGCTCCGCCCGCCTCACCTGCCTCCTGCGTGACGCCCCCCGCCCCGACGCCGGCTGACACCCGCACCCCGACAGCACCCCCACCACCCCCGTACCACCCCCGCAAGACCACACCGCCCGGCCGGAATCGCACCCCGCATTCCGACCGGGCGGACTCATATCACCGCCAATCCCAGCCGAGTTGACCACCACCCTCGGTCAACACCCTTGACGGCGAACGCCCTTCCATGAGCCACTCAACAGCCACATTGGCCCCAACGGACTCGAACGCACCTTCGCCGTCGTAACACTCCGTAACAAGCACGAAATGCGGAACCCCACCGCCCACCCCGGCCCGAGGCCCCCGGGGCACCCCCTCACGCCCGACGCCACGCCCTCCCGCGTCAGCACCAAGATCACCCCAAGCCCCTTAGCAGAGCTGCGCGTTCTCAGCATGTGGTCATTCCGCACTCCATGCCAAAGCCACACATCCACACCCCGAAACCTCAAGCCTTGCTCAAGGGCATAACAAGAGCGTCACATCCGTCGCCGACCCATCCCGGACGCCCCCAGCTGCGCTTAGAGTCACCGCCAGTCACCGCGCCGCCGGGCGCGTCTGCTGCACGGCCCCTGTACCACCCAGTACGGCCCGGCGACCGACACGGCACCTCATGCAGAGGAGGCCGCGCCAGGGAAAGGACCTTTCGTGCGACACCGTTCTTTGCTCATACTCACTGCCGTGCTCACCACCGGAGCACTCACCCTCACCGCCTGCGGAACCCGCGACGGCGGCGACAACGGCAGCAGCGGCGACGGGGGCAACCAGACGGTCGTCATCGGCCTCGACGCCCCGCTCACCGGCGACCTCTCCGCCCTCGGCCTCGGCATCAAGAACTCCGCCGACCTCGCCGTCAAGCAGGCCAACGCCAAGAAGTACGTCGAAGGCGTCACCTTCAAGATCCAGGCCCTCGACGACCAGGCCCAGCCCTCCTCCGGCCAGCAGAACGCCAGCAAGTTCGTCGCCAACAAGGACGTCCTCGGCACCGTCGGCCCCCTGAACTCCTCCGTCGGCGAGTCCATGCAGAAGGTCCTCGCCGACGCCAAGCTCGCCCAGGTCTCCCCCGCCAACACCTCGCCCTCCCTCACCCAGGGCCAGGACTGGAACGGCGGCACCAAGACCCGCCCCTTCGACTCCTACTTCCGCACCTCGACCACGGACGCCGTCCAGGGTCCCTTCGCGGCGCAGTACCTCTTCAACGACGCCAAGAAGAAGAAGGTCTTCGTCATCGACGACAAGAAGACCTACGGCGCCGGCCTCGCCGGCACCTTCAAGGCCGAGTTCGAAAAGCTCGGCGGCACGATCGCCGGCACCGAGCACATCGACCCCGAGACCAAGGACTTCTCCTCGGTCGCCACCAAGGTCAAGAGCTCCGGCGCCGACGTCGTCTACTACGGCGGCGAATACCCCGCCGCAGGCCCGCTGAGCAAGCAGATCAAGAAGGCCGGAGCCAAGATCCCGCTCGTCGGCGGCGACGGCATCTACAGCGGCGAGTACCTCAAGCTCTCCGGCGCGGAGGGCGTGGGCGACCTCGCCACCTCCGTCGGCGCGCCGATCGAGACCCTCCCGTCCGCCAAGGAGTTCGTCGAGAACTACAAGAAGGCCGGCTACAAGGAGCCCTTCGAGGCCTACGGCGGCTACTCCTACGACGCCACCTGGTCCATCATCGAGGCCGTCAAGGCCGTCGTCGAAGCCAACGACGGCAAGATCCCGAGCGACGCCCGCGCCCAGGTCGCCGAGGCCATCGGCAAGGTCGACTTCGACGGCGTCACCGGCAAGGTCTCCTTCGACGAGTTCGGCGACACCACCAACAAGCAGCTCACCGTCTACGAGTACAAGGACGGCGACTGGGTGGCGGTCAAGTCCGGCGAACTGACCAGCTGACACCACCAGCCTGACCCACCACCGGCCGGGGGGGGGGGGGGGGGCCCCCCCCCCCCCCCCCGCCCGAAAGGGCCGCGAACCACGAGGACCCCCGGGGCGCGCACAGCG
>NZ_JBEYKR010000026.1:0-54525 GCF_040703535.1 Streptomyces sp. NPDC007346 | reverse complement strand
CCACAAGAACTCACCGCCCCCACCCACCCACGCACCACCACCACCCCCTTCCAAACCTGCGACGGCTGCGAACGCGCCTTCCGCTCACCCACCCCCGGCCACTGCCGCGACTGCCGAACCACACACCAACACCACCAACAACACCAGAACCAGCAACACCAGCATCAACAGGCCGCCGCCTGACGGCTGCACACACGATGAACGACGGCATGCTCAACCTCACTGGCTTTACTGGTGAACGCGGTTGGAACCGTCCGGCCGTGACTCTGACGGACCTCCGAGACAGATTCCGCGACGATGAGCAGCGGACAGTGTGTCCAGGCAGTGATCGCCAGTCGCCTTGCCGATGATCGGAAGCCGCAGGAGTCCGCCTGTCACCGTCGCCGGGGCCGCGGTGTGCGGCCTGGTGCTTGTTCGTCATCCTCGTTCCGCCCACGGCGGGACCGGATGAGGCAGCAGGAGCAGGAGCAGGAGCAAGAGCAGCCGCCGCCCCTCGTCGTCCTGGCCGGGGACGCAGGCTGGAAGCCACTGGTCCCAGGCCGGAGGTGGGGGGCGGGAACACGGCACAATGTCTCCAGTCCCGAGCCGGCTGCCGGGGCCTGTGCGACCCACCCCCCATGGCCGCGAGTCCCTCACGATCTCCGTCCGGCCCATCGCACCGAACGATATCGGGGGCCTCTGACAACGCCCCCTGTGCGCCGTCCCCCGTCCCGTCCTGTCCCGGCGCGCGGAGAGACGCCCAGGTCACACGGGTGGCACCCGTCCCGCCGTCCCACGCGTCCCGCGTTGCCTTGTGGGCGTTCCGGGCCCGTGGCAGCGTCGCTCCCGTCACCAGGAACGAACGAACGAAGGGGAAGAAACATGCGACCGAGCGTCATGACGAGGTCGATCGTCAGCGCCGCCGCCGTGGCCGGGCTGGCGATCGGGACTCTTGCGACTGCCGGTACCAGCTTCGCGGCCCCCGCGCCGGCCGCCCAGCCGGCAGCGAGCGCCGACTCCTTCGGCATCCTCGCGACGAACAACCTGGGCCTGAGCACCAACCAGGCCAAGGGCATCCAGCGTTCGTGGCTGCCGGGTTGGGGCTACAGCGGAGCCGTCGACGGACAGCTCGGCACCAACAGCTGGAAGGCGATCCAGCGCTGCCTGGCAGCGCAGTACGGCTACAAGGACTCGATCGACGGGGTCGTCGGCCCCAACACGATCAAGGCGCTTCAGCGGCTCCTGAAGAAGCACGCCGGCTACACGGGCGCGATCGACGGCATCGCCGGGCCGGGCACCAGGGCCGCGTGGTCGAACTGGGCCAACTACATCGGCTGATCGTCCTCGGCTGATCCGCACCCGTCCGCCTCACCTCCTTACGGGGGGAGGAGGTGAGGCGGACGTGTGGGTCTGCGGCGTCACTCGGACGATGGATCCGGGGTCGGCTCCAACGGGTCCTTCGCCAATGAGGTTCGACAGCAGACAAGTTCATGACTGGCATCGCTCAAGTACCTTGCTGGGGGCGGCTCTTCCGAGCCGCCCTCCGCGTTTTTCACGGCAGCCCCGGCCTCACCTGAGCCGACCCGGGTCCGACCCACGGGGCTCGGGTGCGGGCATCGTTACGACGACCCCAACCGCCCCGTACACCTTCAAGCTTTAGGGTGCCTTTACTTGGACCGTGAGTGCGTGGCAGGAAGGCACAGCATGACGTCGGAGCGTCGAAGACTCGAAGCGGCGGCCCCGGAACTGTCGGAGGAACTGCGCAGACTGCGTGAACTCAACAGGCTGACCCTGGCCGCGCTGGCCAAACGCACCAACTACAGCAAGTCTTCCTGGGAGCGGTATCTCAACGGCAAGGTGATTCCGCCGGAGTCCGCCGTGCTGGCCTTCGCGCGTACGGTGGGCGCCCGCCCCGACGAGCTGTTGATGCTCAGGAACCGGGCCGAGCGGGCCGAACGGACCGGGCCCGGGAGCGATGTGTCCGGCGCCCCCGGGCCCGGTGCCTCCGCGCCTGGTGTTCCTGTGCCCGGTGCCTCCGGCCCCCGTACGCCCGCCCAGGAGGGGGCCGTCGCAGCTCCGGGCCGTACGGCGGACGGCGAAGCCGGCGGGGCGGCAGGGCCAGGGGCGGGCGCAGGGCCAGGGGCGGCGGGGGCGGAGGCGCGGTGGGCGGCCGGGGGTTCTCCCGCCGGGGCGTCGGCCCCTGCGCCGGACGCCGCGCTCGTGGCTTCTGGCTCTGAACCGTCGGGCCCCCGGAAGGCGGCGAGCTGGCCGTGGCGCAAGGGCCTCGTCCTCGCGGGCATCGCGAGCCTGGGGGCGGCGGTGGGCCTGGCGGTGGGCATCCCGATGGGTACGGAGCGGGGGGACCGTGACGAGGGCGGAGCCCTGGCCGGTACCCCCGTGAGTTCGGAGGTGGTGGCCGGTGGCCCCGGCTGCATCGGGTCCGAGTGCCGGGAGAAGGACCCGCAGCGGCTGAACTGCCATCTCGGCGTCTGGACGGCGGCTGCCGTCCAACGCGGCGACACCTACCTGGAGTTGCGCTACAGCCCAGGGTGCCGCTCGGCCTGGGCGCGGATCACCGAGGCGGGGGTGGGGGACGTCGCGCGGGTTGTGACCGAGCGGGGCGTGACCCAGGAACGGGCGATCAGCTACGACGGGGACACGTACTCCCCGATGGTCGAGGCGCCCTATCCGGCCGCCGTACGGGCGTGCGCGAAGCTGCTCGACGGGCAGAGCTTCTGCACGGCCGAGGGCGGCGCCAGACCCCTGCGCGAAGCCGTCACCGACGAGAACGAACGGGGTTGAGGAGCCGGGAACGACGCCCCGGGCTGATGGGATGGGAGCGACGCCCGGGGCTGACGAGAGGGAAGCGACGCCCAGGGCTGATGGGGCGGTAGCGACGCCCGGGGCCGACGGGACGGTAGCGACGCCCCGGGCTGATGCGATGGGAGCGACGCCCGGGGCTGACGGGACGAGAACGAGGCCCTGGGCTGACGAGGGCGAGCGACGCTGATGGAGTGCGTCCCGGTGGCCGTCGCCGCCACCGGGACCACTCGATGTGCCTTCAGCGACCTCAGTTGTGGAACGTCGCGTCCCAGTGGTTGCCCTCGCGCGCGTAGATGTTGCCCGAGGCGGACTTGTACTGGGCGGCACCGTCACCGCGGTTGCCGATGAAGGTGAAGGTGCGGGTGATGTAGTTGCTGATGCAGGACTGCGGGCTGAAGTCGATCTTGTAGCCGTTCCAGTGGCTGTACGTGCCCGAGGCGTGACCCGTCTCCGTACCGCCGGTGACCAGGATCGGACAGCCGCTGGCGCGCTTCAGCGTGACGGTGCCCTCGACGGTGGTCCGGCGCATCTGGTCGAAGGACGTGCAGGTGCTGACGTTGCGGTTCGAGCAGTTGCCGGACGAGGTCCAGGTGATGCCGGCGCTCTGGAACTGCGAAGCCGCCTGGGAGTGCGTCAGCTTGGTGCCTCCGCCGCCCCCGCCGCCGCCCGAGCCGGTGACCAGCGCCCGCCAGGTGTCGGGGCCGACGATCCCGTCCGCGCTCAGCCCCTTGCTCTGCTGGAACTTCTTCGCGGCGGATGCGGTGCCGGAACCGAAGGCGCCGTCCACGGCCAGGCCGTGGCCGTACCGGTTGAGCTGGACCTGGGCCGCCTTCACCGCGCTGCCGTTCGAGCCGGAGGAGACCGTGACGATCAGCTTGGACCAGGTGTTGGCGCCGACGATGCCGTCGGCGGCGAGGCTCTGGGAGCGCTGGAAGCTCTTCACCTTGTCGGCGGTGCCGCTTCCGAAGATCCCGTCCGCCGCGGTGGCGTGGTTCCGGGCGGTGAGGAGGTGCTGGACGGTGGTGACGTTGGCGCCGGTGTTGCCGCTGCTCACCAGCGGCCAGCTCGCGGCCTGGGCGGCGGGGGCGCTCAGGAGGGTCGCGAGCACCGCGGCCATGACCGTGGCGAGCAGAGCGGGAAGACGTCTCATGCGGATGTGTCCTTCGATTCCTTCGGCGAACTGGACTGACCCGCAACAGTCTTGACCGGCCGCGCCCCTGAACCCCCGGTTCCGGGGCGAAGCGGGGACAGGCTGGGACGCCCCACGCCCTGGGACGCCGTTGACCTGCGCCGACCTGACCGAGGTGCGTCGGCGGCCGGGACGGAGAACGGGACACGGAGCCGGCGGCCGGGAGCCCCCGCGCCGACGTCCCCGTACCCGCCGAGGCGTCCCGGCCGTCCCGCCCGGCCCACGTGACGGAGGGAATCCGCAGGTCACGAAGGTGGCCGTCCCAGGATTTCCCACAGTCCGCAGGATTCCTGGCTGTTGCGCACCCGGGACGGCAACGCTCCAGGCACCACCACCACCCGTCCTCCCCGCACCCCACCGGCGTGGGGGCGCTCCCAGGGGAGCACGGCGGGGCCACGGCGTGGGCCTGCGGCACCGTTCACGTGGCACCGACTGCACGCTCAGCTACTGACGACGTCCCGGACTCCAGGAAGACACATGAAGCGAAGAATCATCGTCACCGCCGCCGCCATGGCCGCCGTGATCGGTTTCGCCGGACCTGCCCAGGCGGCTACGGCCTCCGTGCAGGGCTCGGTGACATCGAGCACCACGTACTACACGACGGCCCGCACGATCACGACCGGCGGAACGAACATCTACCTGAAGGTCAATCCGCGCACGGTCGACATCAAGGTCTTCTGGTACAAGTGCGGCGACCGCAGTGTGCGCGGCACGGCCGTCAACTTCTGGTCCCACGAATCCGGCCGGAAGCTCATCGGCTCCAACTTCGTCTCCGGCACGAACTTCTGCCTGGCCGCCTCGGGCGACATCGGACAGGGCTCCCGGACGTGGAGCGGCAAGCTCGACTGGAACGTTCGCTCCTGACCCGCGGGGAGTCGCCGGGCCCGCCACGGGGGCGGGCCCGGCAGGGGTGTGCCTGCTCGCGCCCGTACCACCCCTCCCCGCCTCCCCTCTCCCGTACGCCCAGCGGAACAGCAAGAGCTGACAGCCGAGCGCCCAGAGCCCAGTGCCCAGTGCCCAGTGCCCAGTGCCCAGAGCCGAGAGTCCAGAGCCGAGAGCCGAGAGCCCAGAGCCAAGAAAGCGGTGATCAGAGGACCATGGCGTCCGTCACCATCCAGAAGCGGTCCGTATGGGCCCCGTACATCAGCATGCCGTTGACGACGCGCGTCCTGGAGGGCCGCGACAACGAGTGGTACATCAACACCTACGGCAGGCGACCGCGGCTGTCCGAACTCACCTGGGAACCATGGCGGGGCGGCGTCTTCATCCACTACATCGGGAGCCGGACCTCCTTCGCGCCGGCTTCGGAGACGGACTGCCGCAAGAAGGTCGCGAGCATGTTCGCCGACCACTACCCGGACTCCGGGGACATCAAGTACAACTTCCTCGTCTGCCCGCACGGCACGGTCTACGAAGGCCGGGGCTACCAGCGGGGCGAGGCGAACGGCGGCGCCACCATCGCCCTGGGCGGCGGGCGCGAACTCGGCCGCAACACCGCCTTCTTCTCGATCCAGGGCATGATCGGCGTCCCTGACAAGCCGACCGCCCCGATGCTCGCGTCGATGAAGAAGCTGATCCACCACCTGCGGTACGAACTCCCGCGCGAGCGGAAGGCGGGAGGGGAGCTGCTCCCGCACAAGGCGGGCGGCTGGGACACCGAGTGCCCGGGTGCGCAACTGCTCCCGTACGCGAAGACCGGCTCGTCCATCGACCCCGAACCGCCCGCCAAGCAGGGCTCGGGGGCCACGGCTCTGAACATCGTCTCCCGGGCCTCCTGGGGGGCCCGGCCCCCGAAGGCCGTCGTCAAGGTGCCCGCCTCGGAGCGTACGGGCTTCGTGGTGCACTACTCGGCCGGCCCGGCCTCGCAGACCGTACGGCAGATCCAGAACTACCACATGGACTCCAACGGCTGGTCGGACATCGGCTACAACTTCCTCGTCGACACCGGCGGCCGTATCTACGAGGGTCGCGGCTGGAACAACGAGGGGGCACACACGACCGGTTACAACCGTTCGCACGTCGCCGTGTGCTTCATCGGCCTCGACGGGGACGCGACCAAGGCGGCCAAGGTCTCGATCCGCAGCCTCTACGAGAAGGCGAACTCCGTCTTCGGCCGGACGCTCTCCACCACCTACCACAGCGCCCTGGGCTCCACCTCCTGCCCCGGCAACGACCTGCGGGCATGGGTGCGTTCAGGGATGCCCGTGGACGGCTGGGAGGACATCGGGGACGGGGACGGAGGCGGCGACGACGGAGGCGTACGGTCGGTGGCCTCCCAGCAGAAGGCCGTCAACAGCCTCGGCTACACACCGCCGTTGGACGTCGACGGCATCACGGGACCGAAGACGGTGGCCGGCATCAAGTGGCTCCAGGCCAAGGTCGGCGTCGCGGCGGACGGGATATGGGGCCCGGCGACGGAAGCCGCGTACCGCGCGTACACCAGCAGCGGCGGCCCCGGCAAGGGGATGAGCTCGGTCCGGTCCATCGCCTCGCAGCAGAAGGCCGTCAACAGTCTGGGCTACACCCCGCTGCTGACCGTGGACGGTGTGTACGGCCCCGGGACCGAGGCCGGGGTCAAGTGGCTCCAGACCAGGGCCGGGATCACCGCGGACGGGATGTGGGGCCCGGCGACGGAGGCCGTGTACCGCGACCTTGCCAGCGGGGACGCCACCTGGTCCGACGGCGGCCTGACGACGATCCGGTCCGCCCTGCGCCAGCAGAAGGCCGTGAACAGCCTGGGACACAGCCCCCGGCTGGCGGAGGACGGGATCTTCGGGCCGCGGACGGAGGCCGGGGTGACATGGCTCCAGGCCAGGGTCGGGGTCGCGGCGGACGGGCTGTGGGGCCCGGACACGGAGATCGCGTTCACCCGGTTCTCCGACGGCCCGCGCCTGGACGTGGACGGGGACTTCGGGCCGCGGACGATCGCCTTCACCCAGCGGGCCATCGGCGTCACCGCGGACGGCGTCTGGGGCGTGGAGTCCAAGCGCGCCCTGCAACGCCACCTCAACACCTGGTCCGGCGCCGGGCTGACCGTGGACGGCGACACCGGCCCGGACACCGTGAAGGCGCTGCAACGCCACCTCATGCTGATGACCGGCGCCAAGCTGACGATCGACGGCGTCTGGGGCGTGACCACCACCAAGGCCCTCCAGAACGCGCTGAACCAGGGGAGGCTTTGATGCGCGAGGACGAGATGCAGACCGCCGCCGCCCGCTGTCCGGCGGCGGCGGCGGACGAGGACACGGAGACCACTGCCGTCCGCCGTCCGGCGGTGGACGAGGACACGCAGGCCGCTGCCGTTCGTCGTTCGGCGGTGGGCGACGACGCGCAGGCCATCGCCGCCCGCTGCCCGGCGGCGGACGAGGACACGGAGACCACTGCCGTCCGCTACCCGGCGGTGGGCGCCGATGCGCAGGCCATCGCCGCCCGCTGCCCGGCGGTGGACGACGACAGGCAGACCACCGCCACCCTCCGCCCGGCGGCCGGACCGTCCACCTTGCTGTCCACCCTCCCGCCCACCGGTCCGTCCAGGCGCGGTGTGGTCGCCGGCGGAGCACTGGCTGCGGCCGGGCTGCTCGCCCTCGGGACCCCGGCGGCCGCCGCACTGGCCCCGGCCGCCCCCACCCCCGCCGCCGGGCCACCGCCGGTACCGGCCGGGGCGACACGCCGGAGCCTGGCCCGATTCACCGCCGTCGCGGCGAGCGAGGCGGACACCGTGACCGTGCCCGCCGGGTTCCGGACCGACGTCCTCGCCCCCTGGGGCGGGCCCGTCCACACCTCCGGACCGGACTGGCGGGAGGACGCGAGCGCCACGGCCGCCGAACAGGCCCGGCAGATCGGCAGCCACCACCACGGCGTCCAGTTCCTCCCGCTCGGCGACGGGCCCGAGGGGAACCGGCACGGCCTCCTGGTCATCAGCCACGAGGCCACCGACCCCGCCCTGCTGGGCGGCGACGCCCGTAAGGCGATGTCCGCACAGGGCCTCACCGTGCTGGAGGTCCGGGAGTCCCACGGCACCTGGCAGGCGGTGGCGGACTCCGCGTACAACCGCAGGATCACCGCCGACTCGCCGGTACGGTTCTCCGGGCCGGTGCCCGTCCACGGCCGGGCGCGCGGCGTACTGGCCCCCAGCGGCCAGGGCCTCACCCCCTGGGGCACCTGCCTGGTCGCCGAGGAGAACGCCAACGCCTTCTTCGGCACCGACGACGCCGACTGGCAGCGCGGTGAGAAGCACGTCCGGTACGGGCTGTCCGCCGCCGGCCACGGCCACCCCTGGCACGAGGCCGACGAGCGCTTCGACCTGGCCTCCGCCAAGGCGCGCCCCGAGCAGTTCGGCTGGGTCGTGGAGTTCGACCCGCGCGACCCCTCGGCGCTGCCGGTCAAGCGGACCGCACTCGGCCGCTTCGCCCACGGCGGCGCCACCGTGACCGAGGCGGCCGGACGCCTCGTGGTCTACAGCACGGACGCCGAGGACGCCGAGTACCTCTACAAATACGTCAGCGCGGGCGACTGGCGGGAGACCCGCGCGAAGGGCCGGAGCCCGCTGGACCACGGGACGTTGTACGTCGCCCGGTTCGACGCCGACGGCACCGGCCGGTGGCTTCCGCTGACCCACGGACACGGCCCGCTCACCCGGGACAAGGGCTGGCGCGACCAGGCCGACGTCCTCGTCCGGACCCGGCTGGCCGCCGACGCCCTGGGCGCCACCCCGCTCACTCGGCCCGAACGTGTCGCGGTGAACCCTGTCGACGGGGAGGCGTACCTGGCCCTGGCCAACAGCCCTGGCGGCGGCACGAGTTGCGCGACGGGCGGGACCGGCAGGGCCGGAGCGGCGGACGAGGCCGGCGGGACCGGAGCGGTGGACGGGGCCGGCGGGACCGGAGCGGCGGGCGGGACCCGTACGACCGGAAAGGCGGGCGCGACCGGTCCGGACGACGACGGGGCCGTGTGCGGTGGAACCGACCCGTACGGACGGGTCATCCGCTGGCGCGAGGCGGCAGCGGACAGCAGGGGGGACCGGCAACTCGGCTTCCGCTGGGAGGAGTTCCTCGCCGCCGACGACCCGGACCGTTCCGCCGACGGGACCTTCGCCGCCCCCAAGGGCCTGTGGTTCTCCGCCGACGGCACGCTGTGGATCTCCACCGGGGTGTCCGGCCACGAGCTCAACGGCCCCGCGCCCCTCCACCGGGCGGCCGGGAACAACGCGCTGCTGGCCGCCGACCCGGCGACCGGGGAGGTACGCCGCTTCCTCACCGCGCCGCGCGGTGCCGAGGTCGCCGGGGTGACCGGCACCCCCGACGGACAGACGCTCTTCGTCAACATCCAGCATCCCGGAGAGCGGACGGCCCGCTGGGGCGCCCCGGACGCGAAGTCTCCGCGCGCGGTCAGCAACTGGCCCGACCACACCCCGACCGGCCGCCCCCGCTCGGCCACGGTGGCAGTCCACCGCGAGGCCACCTGAGCGCCCCGAGCCACCGGCGCCTGGGGGAGTCGGTAGGGGAGCCGGGGGCTCTTGAGCCCCCCGGAACCCACCCACTCCACCTATCCCACTCGCCCCCCTCGGTCCATCTCTTCCACCTGTTCCATCCGCCAGTTCACCAGTTCACCAGTTCACCAGTTCACCAGTTCAACAAGTCGACACACCGAACACCTGAGGGAGCACTCCCATGTCCGCATTCACTCTCACCCGCACGTACGCGGCCGCCGCCGGGGCCCTGGCTCTGGCCGCCGGGCTGGTCACGGCCTCGGCGACGGACGCCGAGGCAGCGGTGCCCGCCTGCCCGTACCCGTACGTCTGCTTCTACGACTCCAAGGGGGCCAAGACCGGCCAGTTCCAGGACGTCACCAGCGGCTACCAGTCCGTCGGATCGAGTTCGGGGGCCGCTCGGGTCTACAACACACGCAACGACGACGTCGCCCACATCCGGTACAGCGACGGGTACGTGCGCTGTATCAAGCCGAAGCAGAACGTCGGAATCTCGCGGGCCTCCACCAAGATCACGGGCATCAAGATCTCCTGGTCCGCGAGCTGCTGAGGCGCCCCGCACCTCCATTCCCTCGCCGGCCGGGCGTCCCCGGCCGGCGAGGCCCGTTGCGGGGCCGGGCCGGGGGCGGCTCATTCACGGACGGGTGCGTACCGGCCGCGCATGGCCGGGCTCGCGGCGGGCCCGGCGGTGAAGACGTAGGCGTCGCTGTCGTCCAGGCGCCGACCGCTGGTGGCGTCGACGACCACGGGCTCGACCTCATCGCCGGATTCGGCGTCCACGAGGATCATGCTGCGCTGGTCGGGGTCGAGGTGGGAGTTGCCCCAGGCGGCCAGGGCGACGATCACCGGGCGGAGGGAGCGCCCCAGGTCGGTGAGGACGTACTCGTGCCGGACGGGATGGGTCCGGTAGGGGCGGCGCTCCAGGAGGCCGTCGTCCACGAGGGTCTTCAGGCGGGTGGTGAGCATGCTGGAGGAGATGCCGAGGTTCTGCTGGAACTGGTCGAAGCGCGTGTAACCGTCGAACGCGTCGTGGAGCAGCAGCAGCGTCCACCACTCACCGACGTGCTGCACCGTCGTGGACAGGGGACACTCGCGGTCCTCCAGCCTGATGCGGCTCGCCATGGCACTCCTCCTGGTTACTGCTAAAGTGAAAGTTACTGACTTCTATTTTAGCAGTAGGACGTATCCAGCAGTGACTGGTAGCCACCGAAGGAGCACAGCCATGGCCACCGACCTTGCCGGCCTCCCCACCGTGATCAGCCGCTACCTCGCGGCGCATACGGCCCGTGACGCCACCGCCGCACTCGCCACCCTGGCGGCCGACGCCGCCGTGACCGACGAGGGCAGGACCCACCGGGGCCACGCCGAGATCGAGCAGTGGCTCACGGGCGCCGCGAGCGAGTACACGTACACGACCGAACTCCTCGGGGCGCAGCGGACCGACGCGGACCACTGGACGGTCACGCAGCGGCTCGAAGGCGACTTCCCGGGCGGGGTCGTCGACCTGCGGTTCCAGTTTTCGCTCGGCGACAACGGACTCGTCGGGCAACTGATCATCGAGGTCTGAGCCTGCGGACAGCAGGCTCGTACAGAGCCGCCGGATCATGAACGGCCGCCGACTGGGCGCGGAGGGAATCCGGTTGGAGGGCCTCCACGCCGCGCCCAGCTTCAGGAACTCCGCGTGGGCACGGTCGACAGAAGCGGGCGGCGCCGGTCGGGGCGGCGGGCGAGCGCGCCCGGTGTGCCACCGAGTTTCGTTGTCGGTGGCACACCGGGCGAGGGTCGTGTCAGGCGGGCGGGCGGAGGCTCCGGGGGCGTGGCGCGGGCGTCAGTTCCCCGGGCGCTTGCTCAAGTCCTTGCCGAACAGGCGCAGCAGTTCGTGCTCCACCACCGGGGTGAGGGCCTCGACGTAGTCGTCCGCCAGGTGGCCGTAGTCCCGGTAGACCAGGGTGTTCCCGACCACGACCGGGCAGGTGCCCGACGGGGCGCAGCCCCACTTGTACGGGTCGATGAGCGCGACGTCCTCGGCGGCGGCGGCGTCCCGGATCGCCCGGGTGACCTCGGGCTCGGGGTCGGCCTCCGAACGGGGGCGCGCGCAGGACGCCAGGTCGGCGGGGTTGAGCGCCACGCAGTCCACCGCGTTGTTCTTCGGCCAGGGGTTGTCCAGCACAGTGAGCACCTGGGTGCGTCCGCGCTGGAGCATCCGGTACGTCTCGGCCTGCCCCTTGCCCCATTCCTTGCCCAGGTCGCCCTCGCCGTACAGCGTGGCGGAGTTGGAGTTCGACGTGATGACGAGGTCGGGTTGCAGCTTCTGGATCTTCTTGATGGTCTCCGCCCGCCAGTTGTCGCAGGTGGAGTACGGGCCGTTCTGCCACTCGATGGTGACCTGGGAGACCTTGCAGGCGTTCTTGGTGAAGGAGTAGAGCCGCCAGTTGTGCTTGCGGGCGATGGCGTCGAGCGCCGGGAACCACTGCGCGGCATGCGAGTCGCCGAACAGGACCACACTGCGGTCGGCGTCCTTGTCACCGTACAGACAGGGCTTGGTCTGTTTCGTGCCGGTCATGGTGAGGGCGCAGTTGTCGGTGTAGACCGCGGACCGTGCGTCCGCGGTCTCGCGCAGGCTCGGTTCGAGGTTGGCCGGGAGCTTCTCCACCGGCTGTGCCAGCAACTCGGTGAGGGCGGCACCGGGGTAGGGGGCGGTGGCGAGCGTCTTCTTGGTGTTCTGCCGCGCGGCGCCCTGGTCCAGGGTCGGCGGGTACTGGAGGGTGAACACCGCGACCAGGGCTGTGGCGGCCGACAGGCCGAGACCCAGCGTGAGCCCTCGGACGGCGTGGGCCTTGAACGCGCGATGGAAGCGCATCGGGTCCTCGACCAGGTGGAGCGTTCCCCAGGCGAGCAGGATGCCGCCCAGCGCGGCGATCAGCCGCAGGGGGCCGTCGTGCGTACCGAAGCCGGCGGCGGCCGGCACGATGACGATCAGCGGCCAGTGCCACAGGTACCAGGCGTAGGAGAGCCCGCCGATCCAGACGGCGGGCCGCAGCGAGAGGACGGCGCCCGCGCCGTAGCGGCCGGCCGCCGCGCCTCCGGCGAGAACGGCCGCGGCGCCTGCGACCGGGATCACGGCGTGATGGCCGGGGAAGGGAGTGCCCTCGTCGAAGGACACGGCGGCGTAGGCGATGGCGGCCAGGCCGGCCCAGCTCAGGACCGCGGCGACCGGGCGCGGGATGTCGTTCAGGCGGTGCGCCGCCAGAGCCAGCAGTGCGCCGACCGCCAGCTCCCAGATCCGGCCCTGCGAGCCGAAGTAGGCCCAGGAGGGAGCAGTCTCGGTGAGGTGGAGGTTCAGCGCGAAGGAGGCGCCGGCCAGGATGATCAGCGGAATCGCGAGCAGGGCCCGTCGCCGGAACAGCTTGAGGGCGACGATCATCACGATCGGCCAGATCAGATAGAACTGCTCCTCGACCGCCAGCGACCAGAAGTGCTGGAACGGTGAGGGCGGCACATCCGTGTTGAAGTAGTCGGTCCCGGCCTCGGCGAGTCGGAAGTTGACGACGTACCAGGCGGACGCGACGGCGTCCTTGGCGTAATCCGCGAAGCGCAGCGGCCCGAGGAAGAGCCAGGAGCCCGCCAGCGTCGCCAGCACGACCAGGGTGGAGGCGGGCAGCAGGCGCAGCGCCCGGCGGGAGTAGAAGCGGCCCAGGGAGATCTTGCCGTCGCGGTTCCACTCCCGGATCAGCAGCGAGGTGATCAGGAAGCCGGATATGACGAAGAACACGTCCACGCCGACGTATCCGCCGGCCACGGAGGTCACCCCCGAGTGCCCCAGCACTACGAGGGTGACGGCCACCGCCCGCAGACCCTGGATGTCGAGCCGGAGACTCGCGCCCCCCGCCGGCCCGGCGGACCCCTTCCCGTGTTCGCCGGGAGTCCCGTCCCGGGGGCCGGCCTGGGGCGGGACGTCGTCTGACGTGGGCCGCGGGGCATGCGTGAGGCGACGGACGGGCACCGTGCGGATCTCCTTGTTCATGAGGCACACCCGGTGGCGCCGATGACCGCCTCCGGGGCCGGTCGATCGAAGCTGGCTTCGACCCGGCCTGCGATCCATGACAATTGTCAGTACATCGCGATATCGCCAGAGTGGACCATGCTGGAACACTCACTGACAAGCTCATGTCCCTTGAAAGCCACATAAGTGGCGTCTCGGTCAGTGGCCCGCTGTCGTGGCGCTCCGGACCTTTCGGCGGCGCGGCGATTCCGTCACCTCGCGCGACGCGGTGGCCGGAGCTCGTGTCGCGTAACCGTGTGGGGTCGGCGACCGCCGTCGGGAAGAAGGCGCCGCGAGCCTCGGTCGTGGGGTGTCCCCTGAGCCCTGATCGTCGGACCGGGCTCAGGGGACGCCGGTGAGCTTCTCCGCCAGGGACTCGATCAATGCGGCCGCCTCGATCTCGGTGATGTGCACGTGGTCGATGTCGCTGTGCCCGAGGCCGGAAAGCTTGAGGTGATCGGTCGGTTCCCAGCGCAGGTCGCGGGTGAACGCCTCGTCGTACGTCCGGCCGTCGTCGTCGACGCGTCGCCGGACGATGCCGCGTCCCGCAGCGGGAACATCACGCCGTGGAGGTCGAGGCACTCCCCGGGGTGGTAGCCGCCGCCACGCTCTACAGGAGGAGCAGCGGTTCGTACGGGTCGGGCAGGTCTGTCGGCAGGCCACGGTGGGCGGCCAGCAGCGCCGGCCAGCGCGCGGCTCCACGGCAGGTGGTGCGGAGGGAGGCTGGGGCAAGGCTCCGGAGTAGTTGATCCAGGTCCGGGCCCGCCCGCGCCCACCGATAGGTCAATTCCTTGCATTAGCCGCTGCTCGGTTTCGCCTTGGAGAAGGTGCCCTGCTCTGCTTCGCCGGCAGTTCGGTCAGGTAGGAAATTCGCCCGGCCAATCACGCTCCAGGAGAGCGATCGGAAGGTATTCGGACTCCACCTCGATGGGCAAGGGGGCGTCGTACGCCAGACATGCCACAGCCAGAGGCGGTAGGGCGACCAGACCGGTGGCCTGGAGAGCGTTGTCCTCTGTGCTCCAGTACTCTTTGTGCCAGTGGACGGCATCGGCCAGGGCCCTGTTGAAGCCGACATGATCTTCATGTATAAGACGGTGGAACATTTCCATAGGTGGATAGAGGAGTTTCGCTGTCGTCTCAGGGTCGCCGATGTGGTTCCTTTGGGGGCCTGTGCCATCGATCGCTGCCACCAACTTGGTACCCAGGTCAGGGCCCCCGAGCCAGTAGGTCTGCAGCGTTTCCACCCAGGAGTAGAGGAATTCGTCGTGGGACGCCCCCGACTTCCTGAGCAGGGACACCGGAATTTGGCACAGCGCAGTCAGCCGCTCCTTCTCCCTGCAGACCACCGCAAGGTAGAAGGCCGTCAGCCAGGTGCCTGCTCGTGCGTAAGCTTGAGGCCCCGTGGCTTGTAGCGTCCGGTCCTTCTCCGCGATGCGGCAGCTGACTTCGCCCTCAGTCGCCGCCGCCGTGGCGAATGTTGCCGATCCGACCTGCATGGCGTTGACCCACGACTTCCAGGTGTGCAGGTGGGACGCCTCGGTGTCCAGGAGGCAGTGTGACTTCGCGAGGGTGAGCGACAGTTGAAAAGCGTCACCCAGTCGGGTGGATCCCGCCTCAAGCCCATCGACCAATGATTCCGTGCTTTTCTCGAGCACGGAGAGTCCCGCCGCTGCGTTTTCTGTTGGAAAGGAGTGGCGGGAAATGATGACCGTCAACGTGCTTCTCCCCCGAAAATCTTGAAGTGTTTCATCTGGGTTCCAGCATACTTGCCAAGGTTTCCTCGGCTTGAACTAGAGCGGGCTGAGCGTCCGGTGCATGAGGTATGGCCTATGTCCTTGCGAGGCGTGCCGACATGTCCGGCTTGGGAGGTGGGTGGTCGGTAGATTGTCCGGGGCCGAACCGCCTGGAAGATTGTTCGCGGTTTCGCCGCGTGTCCTGATCAGGGCCCGTGACGTCGTCGCCCATCCGCCCCCTATCGTCGCCCAGCCGTCCCGTATCGCCGAAGTCCGGGACCAGGCGGATGCTGTCGCCGCCGGCGTGGGCGCCCGCACCGACCAGGGCCGACTCCTCGGCAGGGTGTGCGGAGCAGCTGGTCCGCGTCGGTCTTGATGGGGGCACCGTCGACCGGGTTGTCCCCGGGAGCAGCGGTGCACGGTTGGAGCTGCGCGCGGACGGCCGGTTCGGGATGTCCGGCATTACCCGCGGTGCTCTCACGGTCTACGCGTCGAACTCTCCCCGCCAGGAGAATTCCAGTAGTGCTTCCGGCAGATAGGGAGACTCGACGTCGATCTGAATGCCCCCCACCCGGGCAAGGCAGGAGATAGCCAGAGGAGCTATGGAGACTGCGCCCTCGATGCTCTCGAGGCGGTCTGTGTCCGCCGTCCAGTACTCCTTGTGCCACCGCAGGGCGTCAGCCAGTGCCGTGTTGAAGCCTTCCGTGTCACGGCGCAGATAGCGGTAGAAGAGCATGATCGGCGGATAGAGTAGCTTGCCCATCGTTTCGGCGTCCACGATGCGCGCGGCTTCGGGAGCACTGAGATCGACCGCCCGGACAAGATGGTTGCTGACGTCGTCACGGTGGAGCCAGAAACTCTGTAGTGTCTCCACCCAGGCATATATGTACTCGTCCATCTTGCCGCCGCATTCGCGGAGGAGGGATACCGGTACACGGGCAAGCATGTCGAGACGAGCTGTCTCCCGGCAGATGACAGCCAGATGGAAAGCCGTGATCCAGGTGCCGGCGTTCACATGGAAATTCGGACCGGTCGCTGCAAGTTGACGCTCCTCCTGGCGGATCCAACAGGTGGCGGACTCGTCGTCCGTCGCTGCGGCGGCGAAAACTGCTGAATGGACCTGCATGGCCAACAGCCAGGACTCCCAGGTCTCCAGCTTTACGGCCGTAGGGTCCAAAATGCACCTGATACGTGCGACGTTCAGTGAGGTGCGGAGTGCCGATGCCCTTGCCTTGTCAGAGGTCTCGATCGCCTTCAGCGAATCGTTCAAAGACCCTTCCATCACGCCGACCACCGCGGACATCGCGGCGACCGGGTACTCCGGACGCGGCACACTCGTGACCACAGACGGCCTCCTCAGCAGACGTCGAAATGCTCGATGACCGCTCGGCGCGCCTTGGCTACTGGCAGCCTTCACCGTCGCGTACCCCAAGGCTCGGCGGAGGGGGCGCGCTATTTTCTGCTCATGGGGGAGCGGAACGCCGGTCCCCCCGAGACCCAGGATCTCGATGATCGGTGCACGGTCGATCTCATTGTGCCCGAAGTCGTACAGACTGAGATGAGTGGTCGGCCAGAGCCTGGTCAGCCGTTCCGGCGACGGCGTCCCGCGTGCCTGCCGCGTGGCGATGGAGTACCTGTCTGCCCTGGAACGGTGCAGGCTCGAATCGGCGCACCTGGCGGGTGCGACGAGATCCTGCCGAACCTGGCGACGATCGCTATCGGTCCGAACGTCCCGGACGACATGTGGCCGAGCAGGACGCCACGATCATGGTCCTGTACGGGAGACGGATCTTCCGCACCAAGGAGTGGGACGATGAATGGCCCGAGGTGATGTGAATGTGTGTACACGAAACTGGAGACGGCATCGTGCGAGTGGAGCGCCACAGGGTTGGCGATGCTGCGGTATCCGAGGCCCGTGCCGCCTTTCCACGCCACATCGGTGCGCGGGTGCGGACCATGTCCAAGGCAGATCGGATGACGAACCGCGAGTGGTGGGAGCTGTCCGAGGAATTCCTCAGATACCTGGGCGCGTTGTCGGTGGAATATCCCGGGATGGAAACTCAGGAAGCGAAGTTCGTCCTCGACAACGCGGCCGAGGCCGCCGCCGGTGCCGTGTCGTACGCCGCCTATTACCCGTACGAGTCCTTCAGCATTTTTCTGAACTACGCAAACTTCGGGATGAGTTACGAAGCCGGGGCGTCCGGTAAGCGAGAGCACATCGGCGCGGACGAATGGCTCGGCGCCTTTTGCCTGATGGTCCTCACCGGAGCCACTGAACGGCACCGCGAAGCCTTGGACTTTGCTCGGCAGCCACCGCAGGCCGACCAGGCGGGCTGTCCCACTGCGGAGCTCATCAACGGCCTGATGGCGTACGTTCTCGGTGACCTGGGGGATGGCGACGCGGACTATCCGCTCTCTACCGAACAGAAGCTCGCCGCGATTGACGCCGCTGTGGTTCGTGTCCACGCCTCAGCTGACGAAACGGGGCGGAGCCGGCCGGCCCGTGGAGACTTCACCGCGCTCCTTGCCGTACGGGCCCTGGCCGCCGGCAACCGGGCACGCTTCGAGGAGGCCTTGACGGCGCTGCTGCTCCGGCACCGGGAGACCTCGCAGGGAGTTGGGCAGCCCGGCTCGCTGCGAGGTCTCCCGCTTGCCCTGGCCGCACTCGCCTGTCGCCGTGAGGGCTGGCTGCCGGCTGTCGACACCGACTACCTCCCGCACGCGTTGGTCACCGGGTTCGCGGCTCCGGAGCCGTCGGGGTCGCTGCCCGGAGTTGTGAGCCGCGCCGAGATGATCGCTGACCTTGCTTCCGGAGTAGTCCTGAACGAACGGCCCGAAGGGCAGAGATAGTTTGGGACTACCCCCCCGCGGGTGGGATCAGGTGGGGAATTCGCCGATCCAGGTGCGCTGGAGGAGGTGTTTGGGGAGGTAGTCGGATTCGATGTCGAGAGGGAAATCTGCGTCGTAGGCGAGGCAGGCGATGGCGAGGGGGCCGAGGGCGATGCTGCCGTCGATGTCTTCGGCGCGGTCCTCGGCCAGGGTCCAGTACGTCTTGTGGAGTTTGAGAGCGTCGACGAGGGCGGGGGTGAACCCGTCTCGGTCGTTGCGGACGTAATGGTAGAAGAGGTTGATCGGCGGGTAGAGCACGGCCTGGAGGAGGTCTTGTGGTGCGATGCGTGCCACGGTGGGGTCGGAGGCTTCGATCGTGGCGATGAGCTTGTCCGCGAGGTCCGGTCGCCGGAGCCACCAGCTCTGAAGGGTGTCCACCCAGTGGTAGATGTATTCGTCGTAGGAGCCCTCCGGTGAGCGCAGCCGCTCCAGTGGGATCTCGCTGAGCTGCGTCATACGGTCCTGGTCACGGCAGATGACGGCCAGCCAGAAGGCGGAGAGCCAAGTGCCGGCGTCAGCAGCGGACATCGGTCCGGTCGCCGGGATGGTCCGCAGCTTTCGGTTGATCCTGCATTCGACGGCCTCCTCTCCCGAACTTAGCAGAGCGAAGATCGCCGACCCCAGTTGCATCGAATTGACTGTCGATTCCCATGTCTCCACCGCTGCCGCCCGGGGGTCGGCCACGCAATGGGCCCGCATGGCCAAGTTGGCAGTGCTGAACGCATAATCGATCATTTCTGCGGAGTCTTCGAGCCTATCGATGCGTCGGGCGACGCGCTCACTCAACCGTTCCGCGAACTGCTCGGCACCGGCTCCGGGTGATAGCTCGTGGCGGGTGATGACCTCGTTCACGGAAGGGTCTCCTCGATGAATGCGGCCGCCTCGATGTCAGTGAGGCGGACGTGGTCGATGTCGTTGTGCCCCAGGCCGTACAGCCTGAGGTACTCGGTGGGTTCCCAGCACAGGTTGCAGGGGAACGACTCGTTGTGCGTCCGGCCGTCGTCGTCGACGCATCGCTGGACGATGCTGCGTGGACTGTGCCGGGATAGCCGTCGCTGATCTTCGCGAAGTACGTCATCTCGCCCTCGGCGTCCTTGAGTTGCGCCCCGTGCTCAATCCCATTTTCGGATCTGACCAGGACGTCCAGATCAAGTTTTGCTTCCGACAGTTTCAATTCGAATTCGAGATTGTCCATATTTTTGCCTGTAGTTCAGTTGCGTGCTCCAATGCTTGGTGACCGGCGGGTACCATGCCGTTCTGCTTTACCTGGAATATGAGGTCTTTGTATCCAGGAAGGCTGGCGAACCTACCGCTTGCGATGTGTTCGGCAACAGCTGCCCCGTACGGTGGCTCTCGAGTTGGGCCAACATACGTGCCTGGTCCACCGGGGGACCGTCGCTCCGGTCAGCGCAGCAGAGACCTCTGCTTCCTGTTCCTGTGCCATTTTGCCACTCGGCTGCTGGGCGATCCGGTCGCCCGTCACATGTGCGGGACCTTGATCCTCAACATTCGGCCCGTCCGCGGGCGTGCCACCGCTCGAAGCTCTGTCCCCTCCGGTTGCCCAGGGTGATCGGACCCACGGGGTGGTCCGATCACCTGTGACTGTCCTGGTGCGGCGAGCCGAGGGGCTCGCTGCCAGCGGGACTGTCGTGGCGGCTGATGTGCGAGATCGTCAGCATGGCCGCCAAGAGACGGCGGGGCCATGCCCTCGGGTAGGCGGACCATGCCGTCGCCGAGGTCGACCGCTCCGGCGGGGATGTCCATGCCGTCGGGAAGCTTGACCGCGCCCTTCGGGACCTCGAACGCGCCGTCCGGGATCGCCGCGCCCTCGGGAAGGTGCAGTGTGCCGTCGGCCAGCTTGAACCTGCCGTCCGGGAGCGTGACCGTTCCCGGAGGGAGGGCGGGGATCTCGATGTTGCGCATGCCCTTGAGGCCGGCCATCACATCGCTGATCTTCGCCAGGCCCGCGCCCGCGCCCTTGAAGAGGTACGTCATCGGGTCGATGCCCCGGCCTGCCTTGCCTGCGAAGGAGAGGGCCTTTGCCGCGAGCGCGGCCTTGCCGCCGCCCGCGACAGCGCCGCCGGTGCCGCCGGTGAAGACGGTGGTCACCACGTTGAAGGTGACCGCGCCCGCCGCGCGTGCGGGGTTCTCGCTCCACTGGTCCCAGGCCAGCAGCGCCTTGCCGGTCTCCTTCATCGCGGTGCGCGAGTCCCGCAGCCAGGAGGGGAGCTTGTCCTCGGGTGTCAGCCAGAACGCCCCTGCCAGAGGGGTGCTGGAGATCAGGATGCCCGTACCCAGCTTGGCCAGGCCCGTCCAGGCCTGCTTCATGGCATCCCAGCCGTCGGTGCCGACCAGGGTGCCCAGGCCCTTGATCGTGCCCCTGCGTGTACTGCCCAGAGCGGCCGCCACCTGGCCCGTCGCCGCCTATGACAACGGCGCCTGTCCCGGTGCAAACCGGGCCGTGCAGCGGTGTACTCGCCGCCATACCTGGCACCGCCGCGGCTATCCGGCACCCACATGCTGCACTTTTTCCAGCGGGTGGCAGGGTCTGCGAGGGCAGTTCGCTCAGTTCTTGTGCGCCATTTCTCGCAGCGAGGCCAAGCCAACGGTGCTGGGCCTGGTCTGATCCAGTGGACCAGTCAACTCGGCTAGCGCTTCGGTCGGGGAAAGGCCTCGATCATGTGCGGAACGCAGACGCTCCAGCCACATCAGGCCCGCCTCGTACGACTCATCATCCGAGACGTTTCGAGGTTCGAAGCTTGCCGCCCCCTCTGCATCGGAGGCCCAGAGATAGCCGAGTACCCCACGTGGTCCGAGCACGGGAACGTGAAGGACTGGGCCCTGTGCCGAACGCTTGTATCCGATGCGCCCGAATCCGGGAGCGTGCGTGAACTTGCCGTAGCGATAGGGTACTTCGAAACTGGACCATACGTCGGACGCTGTTCCGTCCCCCTCCAGGTAGTTGCCGACCCCGGATTCGGTCGGCCTGGCGAAGTAAGTTGGCTCATCGGGGTCGATCTCTGAGTGAAGCGCTTCGGACAGGCTGTGGAGAGCTGCGGACAGCCTTCCGGCGTTCGCTGCATGGATTTCCGCTTGTGCTTGGCCCTTTAGGTCATATGGCATCCATGCATCGGAGAAGGTCACGAGCTCGGTGCTCACGTAAGCGAGAACTGCTGAAGCCCCGACCAGGAACAACCGCTCCTCGCGAGTGGCACGATCACCAGTGATGACGACGCCGATACCTTCCGCGTCCGCGTGCACTGCCCCGATCTCACCTGGGCTGAGTGCGGCTTCAATTTGTTGGGCCAGCTGGTCTGCAACGTACGAGGTGGGAGTTGCCGCGTCCGGTTCAAGGTGCCCTTCGAAGAGGTGACTGTTCGACTTGCCGGCTTCGTGGACAGATACAGAGATCCTTGGGGTACCAACTACGAGTCGATAATTCGCCAAGACAGACCAGGCAGCCATCAGGTCATGGAGGCATGCGATGATCTTGTGTTCAGGTGCGACGTCCCGCCCCCATGTCCAGCGCGCAACGGGAGTACTGGAAATCACAGTGCTGCCTCCGGCATGAACATACCGCCGGGCGGGATGGTGAGAACCCCGTCTTCCACGCGGATGATGAACTGAATTTGGGTCTCACCGTACACGTCGGCGAGGCGTTGCTGTGTTCGAAGGGACACGTGATCGGCCAATGTTCCCTTCGTGTCGATTACGAAAGTTTTGAAATCTGCGCCGGATTTGTCCAGCTGCTTCATGTTGGCGAATATTTTGCCGACGACTTTCTTGGGGTTCTGAATGTCCTTGAACTGATAGCCGTGAATATTTCCGCTGCTATCTCGAGCCATGACGTCCGGGTCGGTCAGTTCCCCAAGAGCTCGTAACACGATCATGATCGGGCTGTCTTGAGGCGTCTGTAGCAGATGAGGCTGCAGGCGAGGGAGATGAAGGCGTTGTGGAGTTCGGTGCGTCGTTCCCAGCGGACGGCAAGGCGTTTGAAGTGGTGGAGGAGGGCGAAGGTCTGCTCGACGACGTAGCGGAGCTTGCCGATGCCCTTGATGTTCGGTGATCCCTTGCGGGAGATGACGGGCAGGATCCGCCGGCGACGAAGCTCGTCGCGGTTGGGGTTGGAGTCGTAGCCCTTGTCGCCGAGCAGGGCTTCAGGTCTGCGGCGGGGCCGGCCCGGGCGGCCGGCGACGGGCGGGATGCCGTCGACCAGGGCGAGGGTCTGGGTGACGTCGTTGACGTTCGCCGCAGTCGTGATGACCTTGAGCGGGGTGCCACGTCCGTCGCAGATCAGGTGGTGTTTGCTGCCCGTCTTCCGCCGGTCGACCGGCGACGGACCGGTGTCGGCACCCCCCTTTTCGCGCGGATGTGGGAACCATCCACACACGCACGTGACCAGTCGAGCTCGCCGGCCGCGTTCAGCTCCGAGAGCAGAATTTGGTGCAGCCGCTCGAAGACACCGGCCTTCTGCCACCGGTCCAGCCGCCGCCAGCATGTCTGCCCCGAGCCGAACCCCAGCTCCAACGGCAGGAGTTGCCAGGCTATGTCGTTGTAGAGGACGAACAGGATCCCCTGGAGACACAGCCGGTCCGGCACCGGCCGCGGTCCCGGCGACCGCTCCGGCCACGGAGGCAACAACGGGGCGATCAACGCCCACAACTCATCGTCCACGATCCACGGTCGAGTACCCACACCCTCACGAACGGCCGAATCATCACACCGGTCACGGCCTACCAGGGCGATTCAGCAAGATCGTGTTACGAGCTCCAAGGGCTGTCCCGCAAAGACCCCTCACAGCTCCGGGAACGGCAGGGTGTCGTCCATCACCTGCAACAACTTCCGAGCAGGTGTCGCTTCCTCTGGCCGTACGGAGGAGGCGACGCCCTCGATGACTGACCGGCCTGCGCACACGGCTGTCCTTGAGGCCGTCTCCCAGCCGGTTTGCTGCCGGTAGCTCGCATCGTGCTTGCGGTCCTGGGTCGTCGCAGCGGCGGAGTGCCACTGGTCGGTCCGGTAGATGCTTCCCAGCAGGTCTAGCAATTCGGCCTTGCAAGCCACATGCGGGGACCCGGCCAGTTCGAGAAGGAACGGGACCGTGGGAGCTGTCGCCTCACCGACAACGAACCCCAGCGCGCAGATGGCATCGCCCAGGTCATCAATGGCGATGCGGGCCGTGTCCTCGTCCCCGTATGCGATCCGGGACAGCAGAGGGGGGATACCGCAGGCTGCGGCGCCCGTCGCGTCGCGCAGTTCTCCCCAGCGGACCCCGGAGAGACTCCTCAACAGACTTCCCACGCCCTGCTCCTCATCAGATCCCCGTGCCGGCCCCGGCGGTGCCTTGAACATGGTGCAGCTGTGGGTGAGGCCCTGGCCAGGCGACCTGTGACCGGGTGGTGCAACAGGCCACCGGCTGGCGCCATGATCTTGCTGTGACTGGAGTGATCACGGCGTCGGCCTCGTCCTGGATAGCCCCGTTCACCGGGCTGAGCCCGCGCTGCTTCGGCAAGCTGGTGACCGCGCTGCGCCGCGAGGGAGCCGACGAGGTGCGGCGGGGCCGGCCGTGGGGGCTGCCGCTGGAGGACCGGGTGCTGCTGGTCACGGCGTACTGGCGCACCAACTTGACTCTGCGCCAGCTTGCCCCGCTCTTCGGGGTATCGAAGTCCGCGGCCGACCGCGTCATCAGAGACATCGGCCCCCTACTCGCGCTCCGGCCGCGCAAGCGGTTCCACAGGAACACTGTGCTCATCGTGGACGGCACCCTGGTGCCCACCCGGGACCACACGGTGGCGGAGCAGTCCAAGAACTATCGGTACTCGACGAATCACCAGGTCGTGATCGACGCCGACACCCGCCTGGTGGTCGTGGTCGGTCGGCCGCTCGCCGGGAACCGCAACGACTGCAAGGCGTGGGAGGAATCTGGCGCCAAGGCCGCCGTCGGCAGGACCATGACGATCGCCGACGGCGGCTACCCGGGCACCGGACTTGTCATGTCTCACCGTCGGCGACAGGGCGAAGAGCTGCCCGAGTGGAAGGAGACGCACAACAAGTCCCACAAGCAGGTCCGTGCCCGCGTTGAGCACGTCTTCGCCCGGATGAAGACCTGGAAGATCCTCCGCGACTGCCGCCTCAAAGGCGACGGCGTCCACCACGCCATGCTCGGCATCGCCCGGATGCACAACCTCACACTCGCCGGATAGACGAGCGGCGCACGACGGCCGGCCATGCCCGAGGCGACCCGGAGATCATTTGCGGTACAGCCCTCAGTCCTGACACCCGGCTTGATCTCTACGTTGCCCTTGACCTCGAACGAAATATCCTGAACGCCGCCCTCGTGGAGTCTGTTGGCCAGGCGGATCTGTTCGATTCCGCAGGACATCTTGTCGGTATGGCTGTGAGTGGGCCGTACACCTCAAGGGGCCCGTTCCTCCGGCCCGTTCCTCGCACCCGGCCGCTATTCCTGCCGCAGTGCGAACCACAACTCCGTACGTACGTCCATGTCGTGGAGGTCCATGCCCAGCAACACCGCGCACCGCCCGATGCGTTGGCGGACGGTGTTGCGGTGGACGGACAGCGCCACCGCCGTACGGTCCCAGCTGCCGTGGAGGGAGAGCCAGCAGCGCAGGGTGTCGGTGAGGGGCGGAGTGAGCGGGGCCAGGAGGGTGCGGGCGTGGGCGGCGGCCCGGTCGGGTGGGATCAGGGCGGCCAGGCCGGTGATGGGGGTGTCCACCGTGAGCGGGGTGCGGGTCGCCTCCGCGTGGGCCAGGGCGCGGGCCGCCCGCAGGTCGGCGGGGCCGAGGGCGGAGAGCGGGGCGGGGGCGGAGACGCCGAGCGTCCAGCCCGGTTGCGGGGGGATGGCGGGGGTGTGCGGGGTCGGGTGCTCCTCGTCGGTCGCCCGATCCCGGATCGGCCCGGGGCCGGCCTGATCCCGGGGCTCCCGGGTCGCCTCGCCGCCGCCCACCTGCGGAGCCGCTTCCCTGTCGGCCGCCGGGATCAGGACCCGTACCGTGTCGTCGTTCTCCCGGCCCGCGTCCACCAGCGCCGAGCCCAGCGACGCCCCGAGCGCCCCTGCCGTCAGGGCGTCCGCCGTCGTGCCGTCCGTGCGGCGGGCGTGCACCACGGTCCAGGGCCCGCCCCCGCCCAGCAGCGGGGCCACCTCCTCTGGCGTGGCGCCGAGCAGCAGCCGTACCAGTGCCGCCGAGCGGTCCGCCGCGTCCGCGCCCTGGTGCGGGGCGGCCAGGAGGGAGAGCAGGACCACCGCGATCCCCGCCACCGTGTGGTCGCCCGGCTCCCGCTGCCGGGTCGCCAGGGCCAGGGCGAGGCCCTCGCCGCCGCCGAGCGCGTACGCCGCCAGGTGCGTGCCGTCGTGGGTGTCGGTGGCCGATGCCGGGGAGCCGGGGCGTTCGCGGGCCACCACGCGGGCCAGGCGCGCCAGCGCTGCCGCCGTCTCCGGGGGCGGGCGGCGGCCCGCCGCGTGGACCTCCTCGCCCCGCGCCGTCAGCAGCACCGCCCGGCCGCTCAGCTGCGCCGCGAGCTGGTGCAGCACCGCCGGTACGGGGTCGGGGCGCGCCGCCGCCGTCGCCAGCGCCTGCTGGGACCGGGTCACCCGGCGCAGTTCCCGGTGGCGGGCCTGAGCCATCAGCCGCCACACCGCCCGCGCGATCGTCGTGAACGGGGTTTGCGGCGGCACCTCCAGCAGCGGCAGCCCGTACCGGTCGCACGTCTCGATCAGCGCCTCCGGGACGCTCTCGTGCACCGGCCGCACCCCGAACCCCAGCGCCGCCGCCCCCGCCTGCACCAGCCGCGCCACGTAGTGGTCCGGGTCCGTGAGCAGCACCCCGGCGCTCAGCAGCAGCTCACCGCCGAGAAGGTACGGGTAGGGGTCCGCCATCTCCGACGTGTGCACCCAGAGCAGGTCGGCGTCGGGCGGGCCGGCGATCCGGCGCAGACCCAGCTCCTCGAGGGCCAGCAGCGACGCGAGCCGGATCGGCGGGGCCGGAGGGGGTGGAGAAGGCGGAGAAGGTGGAGAGGGCGGAAAGTCGGTGGGGGGTGGGGACTCCGTCATGGATGGTTCATCCATTCAGTGGGCTGACAGTGGAGGAAACGTACACTTCATCGTCGCCCCTCGGGGGCCTACCGTCTTCCTCGCGTCCGCATCCGCGTCCGCGCCCGTAACCGTGTATGCGACCGGGGCCACGTCCGCATCCGCGTCTGCCGGACGTGGCGGAGTACCCCGCACACTGGACACCGTACGAAACCCGAAGGAAAGGCACGCCACCCCATGAGCAGCACCGACTCGCCGCGCGGCCCCGTCGACTCCTCCCGCGTCCCGCGGTACGCCGGGCCCGCGACGTTCGCCCGGCTGCCCCGGCTCGACGAGGTCGGCCGGGCCGATGTCGCCGTCGTCGGCGTGCCCTTCGACAGCGGGGTCTCCTACCGGCCCGGCGCCCGCTTCGGCGGCAACGCCATCCGTGAGGCCTCCCGGCTGCTGCGCCCGTACAACCCGGCCCAGGACGCCTCCCCGTTCGCCCTCGCGCAGGTCGCGGACGCCGGGGACATCGCGGCGAACCCCTTCAACATCAACGAGGCCGTCGAGACCGTCGAGGCCGCCGCCGACGACCTGCTGAACACCGGCGCACGCCTCATGACCCTCGGCGGCGACCACACCATCGCCCTGCCGCTGCTGCGCTCCGTCGCCAAGAAGCACGGGCCTGTCGCCCTGCTCCACTTCGACGCGCACCTGGACACCTGGGACACCTACTTCGGCGCCGAGTACACCCACGGCACCCCCTTCCGCCGGGCCGTCGAGGAAGGCATCCTCGACACCTCCGCCCTCTCCCACGTCGGCACCCGCGGCCCGCTCTACGGCAAGCAGGACCTGACCGACGACGAGAAGATGGGCTTCGGCATCGTCACCTCCGCCGACGTCATGCGGCGCGGCGTCGACGAGATCGCCGACCAGCTCCGCCGGCGCATCGGCGACCGGCCCCTCTACATCTCCATCGACATCGACGTCCTGGACCCGGCGCACGCCCCCGGCACCGGCACCCCCGAGGCCGGCGGCCTCACCTCCCGCGAGCTGCTGGAGATCCTGCGCGGCCTGGCCTCCTGCCACCTGGTCTCCGCCGACCTGGTCGAGGTGGCGCCCGCCTACGACCACGCCGAGATCACCTCCGTGGCCGCCTCCCACACCGCGTACGAGCTGACGACGATCATGTCCCGGCAGATCGCCGCGGAGCGGGACGCCAAGGGCGCCGGGGACGCCAAGTGAGCCACGACCACGACGACCGGCCGCAGCTCACCGCCGCCCAGGCCGCCGCCGTACTGACCCCGCCGCCCGGCCGCATCGGCGGTGACCTCGTCGTCGAGTCCCTCCAGGGGCTCGGCGCGACCACCGTCTTCGGCCTGCCCGGCCAGCACGCGCTGGGCGTGTTCGACGCGCTGCGCCGCTCCTCCCTCCGTTACGTCGGGCTCCGCGTCGAGAACAACGCGGGCTTCGCCGCCGACGCGTACGGCCGGATCACCGGCGAGGTGGCGCCCCTGCTGCTCTCCACCGGGCCCGGCGCGCTCACCTCGCTCGCCGCGCTCCAGGAGGCGGCCGCCGCCTCCGCGCCGGTCCTCGCGATCTCCAGCCAGGTCCCCACGGCGGGGCTCGGCGGCGGGCGCCACGGCTATCTGCACGAGCTGCGCGACCAGCAGGCCTCCGTCCGCGACATCGTCAAGTCCGTGCACACCGTGCGTTCCGCCTCGCAGATCCCGTCCGCCATCGCCGCCGCCTGGGAGTCCGCGCTGACCGCCCCGCACGGGCCGGTCTGGGTGGAGATCCCGCAGGACGTACTGGCGGCCCGGACGACCCTGCCGGTCGTCAGCGCCATGGACGCCACCCCGCGCGAGCTCTACCCGCGCCCCGAGCTGACGATCGCCGCGGCCCACCTGCTGGCCCATGCCGAGCGGCCGGTGATCATCGCGGGCGGGGGAGTCGTACGGTCCGACGCCTCCGGCAAGCTGCGCGCGCTGGCCGAGAGGATCAGCGCCCCCGTCGTCACCACCTTCGGCGGCAAGGGCGCCTTCCCCTGGGAGCACCCGCTCTCGCTGCGCTCCTGGCTGGAGGACCGGCACACCACCGACTTCCTGGAGGACGCGGACGTCCTGCTGGTCGTCGGCTCGGGGCTCGGCGAACTCTCCTCGAACTACCACACCTTCCGCCCGCGCGGCCGGGTCATCCAGATCGAGGCGGACGCCGGGAAGCTGGAGTCCAACCACCCCGCCCTCGGCATCCACTCCGACGCCCGCGAGGCGCTGGCCGACCTGCTGGAGGCCGTGGAGCGGCGCGAGGACGCGGGTGCGGCCGAGCGGGTGCGTACGGTGCTGGAGAAGGTACGGGTCCGGATCGACGCCCAGGAACTCACCCTGGAGCAGCAGGTCCTCGCCGCCGTCCGCCAGGCGCTGCCCGACGCCTCGCCCAGCTTCTGGGACATGACGATCCTGGCCTACTGGGCCTGGTCCGCGTTCGACGCGCGGCGCCCCAACACCATGCACTCCGCCCAGGGCGCGGGTGGCCTCGGCTACGCCTTCCCGGCGGCCGTCGGGGCTGCCGTCGCCGACCCGACGACCCCGGTGCTGGCGGTCTCCGGCGACGGCGGGGCGATGTACTCCATCGCGGAGCTGGCCACCGCGCGTCAGTACGATCTGCCGCTGACGTGGCTGATCGTCGACGACGGGGGCTACGGCATCCTGCGCGAGTACATGACGGGCACCTTCGGCGAGGCTTCAGCCACCGAGGCCAGCGGGGCCAGAGGGGCCAGCGGGGCCGCCGAGGCCACCGGCGGTACCGGGGCTGCCGGCGCGGGCGGGCCCCTCGACGTCACCGGGGCCACGGACGCCTCCAGGGCCACCGAGGCCACCGAGCTGTCCCGCCCGGACTTCGTCGCCCTCGCCGAGTCCTTCGGCGTACCGGCCGTCCGTACGACCCCGGAGTCTCTCGCCGCCGACCTGGGCAAGGCCCTGGCGGCCCCGGGGCCCTCGGTCGTGGTGCTCCCGGCGCTGCTGCGGATGTTCGAGCCGACGCACCTGTAGGCCGCGCGGCTGCGGATCCCGGGTCCCGCAGACCCGGGCCCCGCAGACCGGGGTCCCGCAGACCGGGGTCCCGCAGACCGGGGTCCCGCAGACCGGGTCCCGCAGACCCGGATCCCTCAGCCCGTGGCCGCCGCCCTCTCCGTGCCCGCGTCCGCCTCCGCCTCCGCTTCGGCGGCGGACGCGGGTTCCGTGGAGGGCGGCTCCGCGCCGATCTCCGCGTGGGCGGGGTCGTGGGGGATGAAGGAGACCCGGACCACGTCCTCCGCGTCGGGCCGCAGGCTGAAATCCGCGTCCATCGCGCGGGCGAGCCGGACCAGCAGAGGCACGGTGGGCATGGAGCCGCCGAGCTCAAGCTTCGAGACCTGCGGCTGGGTCATGTTCGCGCGTCGCGCCAGCTCGGTCTGGGCCAGCCCCAGTGCCGTACGGCGGTCGTAGACCGCCTGCCCGAGATCCCAGGCCAGATCGAGCTCCCGGCGCCGCCGCACACGCTCCGCGCTCTCGGCGCTGTCATCGCCCTCCGAGATGCTCTGGGCGACCTTCCGGTCCCGGGCAAGCTTCCACTGTGCGTGACTCACCATGTGGCTCTTCCTTTCCAGACGTCGCGTCTAGACATCGCGGATGAATGTGTCGTGGGCGGGCTCGTGCTCCAGTGTGGTCGCGCTCCGTGCCAGCCTGCCCGCCGCGTGGGCCGCCCGTTCGTAGTCACTCGCCGACAGGTTCGTCAGCCACAGTCGGACCTCCGGCTCGATCTCGATGATGAAGGGTTCTTTCATATGGAGGAGCGTATATATCCAGCAGTGTATGGCGGTGCGAGGCGGGTGGGGAAGTCCGCCGGACGAGTGACGGGAGCGTGGTTCGTTGACCCGGCTCTCCGGGGCGACCCGCGGCCGGCCTCCGGCCGTCCCTCCCTCGCCTCCCTTTGTTGCGGAGGGATGAAATCCGCCCCCCGCCGTGTTGGTGCCTTCCGGAAGATCAGGCCCGTATCCGGGTAACCGGACACGGCACACGGACACACGGGGTGAGAGGGAGGCAACGCGTGACGGGCGCAGAGCGACAGGGGTGGGGCCGGCGGCTGACCGGGTACGCGTGGCGGTACCGGCGCAACGTCGTGCTCGCGCTCGGCTCCTCGCTCGCCGGGATGGCCGTCATGGCCCTCGTCCCGCTGATCACCAAGGTGATCATCGACGACGTCGTCACCGACCACACGCGCTCGCTCGCCGTCTGGACCGGCCTCCTCGTCGGCGCCGCCGTCCTCGTCTACATCGCCACCTACATCCGCCGCTACTACGGCGGCCGGCTCGCCCTGGACGTCCAGCACGACCTGCGTACGGACATGTACGCGACGATCACCAGGCTCGACGGCAAGCGGCAGGACGAACTCTCCACCGGGCAGGTCGTCGGCCGCGCCACCAGCGACCTCCAGCTCATCCAGGGGCTGCTGTTCATGCTCCCGATGACCATCGGGAACATCCTGCTCTTCCTCCTCTCCCTGGTGATCATGGCGTGGCTCTCCCTGCCGCTCACCCTCGTCGCCCTCGCCGTCGCCCCCGCCCTCTGGTTCATCGCCCGCCGCTCCCGTAAGCGGCTCTTCCCCGCCACCTGGTACGCCCAGGGCCAGGCCGCCGCCGTCGCCGGGGTCGTCGACGGGGCCGTCTCCGGGGTCCGGGTCGTCAAGGGGTTCGGCCAGGAGGACCAGGAGACCGGCAAGCTCCGCGACGTCAGCCGCCGGCTCTTCGCCGGGCGGCTGCGCACCATCCGGCTGAACTCCCGCTACACCCCCGCCCTCCAGGCCGTGCCCGCCCTCGGCCAGGTCGGCATGCTCGCCCTCGGCGGCTGGCTGGCCACCCGGGGCGAGATCACCCTCGGCACGTTCGTCGCCTTCTCCACCTACCTCGCCCAGCTCGTCGGCCCGGTCCGGATGCTCGCCATGGTCCTCACCGTCGGCCAGCAGGCCCGCGCCGGCGTGGAACGCGTCCTGGAGCTGATCGACACCGAGCCCTCCATGAAGGACGGCACCAAGGAGCTGCCCGCCGGCGCCCCCGCCGGCATCGAGTTCGACGACGTCCGCTTCGGGTACGACGAAGACCGCCCGGTCCTCGACGGCTTCTCGCTCACCGTCGAACCCGGCGAGACCGTCGCGATCGTCGGCGCCTCCGGCAGCGGCAAGTCCACGCTCTCGCTCCTGGTGCCCCGCTTCTACGACGTCTCCCACGGCGCCGTCCTGATCGGCGGCCACGACGTCCGCGAGCTCACCCAGACGTCCCTGCGCTCCGCCATCGGGCTGGTCCCCGAGGACAGCTTCCTCTTCTCCGACACCGTCCGCTCCAACATCGCCTACGGCGTCCCGGACGCCACCCAGGAGCAGATCGAGCAGGCCGCCCGCGCCGCCCAGGCCCACCGGTTCGTCTCCGAGCTGCCCGACGGGTACGACACCACCGTCGGCGAGCACGGCCTCACCCTCTCCGGCGGCCAGCGCCAGCGCGTCGCCCTCGCCCGCGCCATCCTCACCGACCCCCGCCTCCTCCTCCTGGACGACGCGACCTCCGCCGTCGACGCCCGCGTCGAGCACGAGATCCACGAGGCGCTGCGGCAGGTGATGGAGGGCCGTACGACGCTCCTCATCGCCCACCGCCGCTCCACCCTCCAGCTCGCCGACCGCATCGCCGTCCTGGACGGCGGGAAGCTCGCCGCCCTCGGCACCCACGAGGAGCTGGAGCGCACCTCCGCGCTCTACCGCCGCCTGCTCACCGACCCCGACGAGCTCGGCGGTACGTCCCCGGGCCACCGGCCGCCGCGCGGCGAGGCGGACCCCGACGGCGACCGGGCCGTCCAGGAGGAGCTGGACGCCGAGTTCGACGCCGAGCGCGGGGTCACCCCCGAGCTGTGGATCCGCAAGGAGGAGGAGCGGGACACCACGGTCGACGGGATGCCCGCCACCCCCGAGCTGCTCGCCCAGGTCGAGGCGCTGCCGCCCGCCACGGACACCCCGCAGGTCGACGAGGCGCGTGCCGTGCGGTCCGAGGACTCCTACGGGCTGCGCCGGCTGCTGCGCGGCTTCGGCTCCGTCCTGCTCGTCAGCCTCGGGCTCGTCGCCGTCGACGCCGGCATGGGCCTGCTGCTGCCGGTCCTGATCCGGTACGGCATCGACGAGGGCGTCACCCAGGTGTCGATCGGCGCGGTGTGGGCGGCCTCCGCGGTCGCCCTGGCCGTCGTCCTGGTCCAGTGGGTGGCCCAGACGGGCGAGATCCGGATGACCGGCCGGACCGGCGAACGGGTGCTCTACTCGCTCCGCCTGAAGATCTTCGCCCAGCTCCAGCGCCTCGGCCTCGACTACTACGAGCGCGAGCTGACCGGCCGGATCATGACCCGGATGACCACGGACGTCGACGCGCTCTCCTCGTTCCTCCAGACCGGACTGGTCACCGCGTTCGTCTCCGTCGTCACCTTCTTCGGCATCATGGTCGCCCTGCTCGTCCTGGACATCCAGCTCGCCCTGGTCGTCTTCGCGACGCTGCCCGTGCTGATCATCGGGACGTTCTTCTTCCGCCGCAGCAGCGTCAAGGCGTACGAACTGGCCCGTGAGCGCATCAGCGGCGTCAACGCCGACCTCCAGGAGTCCGTCGCCGGGCTCCGTATCGTCCAGGCCTTCGGCCGGGAGCGCTCCGGAGCCGCCCGCTTCGCCGAGCGCAGCGACCACTACCGCCAGGCCCGGGTCCGCGGCCAGTGGCTGATCTCCATCTACTTCCCCTTCGTCCAGCTGCTGGCCTCCGTCGCCGCGGCCGCCGTGATCATCGTCGGCGCGGGCCGGGTCGACAACGGCACCCTGACCACCGGCGCCCTGGTCGCCTACCTCCTCTACATCGAGCTGTTCTTCGCCCCCGTCCAGCAGCTCTCCCAGGTCTTCGACGGCTACCAGCAGGCCACCGTCTCCCTCGGCCGCATCCAGGAGCTGCTGCGCGAACCCACCTCCACCGCCGACCCGGACGAACCGCTGGACGTGCTGTCGCTGCGCGGCGAGATCGCGTTCGAGGGCGTCTCCTTCGCGTACGGCGCCGGGGACGCGGAAGGCGGTGCGAAGGGGACGGGGAGCGAGGGGGCCAAGGAAGAGGCCCTCACCGGGATCGACCTGCGCATCCCGGCCGGCCAGACCGTCGCCTTCGTCGGCGAGACGGGCGCGGGCAAGTCGACCCTGGTGAAGCTCGTCGCCCGGTTCTACGACCCCACCAGCGGGCGCGTCACCGCCGACGGCACGGACCTGCGCCGGCTCGACATGACCGCCTACCGCCACCGCCTGGGCGTCGTCCCCCAGGAGGCGTACCTCTTCGCCGGTACGGTCCGCGACGCCATCGCCTACGGGCTGCCCGACGCCACCGACGCCCGGGTGGAGGCCGCCGCCCGCGCGGTCGGCGCGCACGACATGATCGCCACCCTGGAGGACGGCTACCTCCACGAGGTCGCCGAGCGCGGACGTAACCTCTCCGCCGGGCAGCGCCAGCTCATCGCGCTCGCCCGCGCCGAACTCGTCGACCCGGACATCCTGCTCCTCGACGAGGCCACCGCCGCCCTGGACCTCGCCACCGAGGCCCTGGTCAACCAGGCCACGGACCGGCTCACCGGCCGCCGCACCACGCTGGTGGTCGCGCACCGCCTGACCACCGCCGCCCGCGCCGACCGGGTCGTGGTGATGGACCAGGGGCGCGTCGCCGAGGACGGCACGCACGACGAGCTGCTGGCCCGGGACGGGCTGTACGCCCGGCTGTGGCGCACGTTCATAGGGGAGGACGAGCCGGCAGGCGTCTGACCCGCCCCCGGCCCCGCGCTCTCCGCTCCGGCCCGCCCCGCCCCTTCCACCTCGCCTCGCCCACGCAACCTTCCTGGGGGCTGCTGCGTCGTAGCCAGGGACGCACAGGTGCGTACGGATGTCAGGTGGGGGCGAAAGTGTTCGACAGGGCGGCGGGATACCGGGGACCACAGGGGCGGTCCCGGTCCGAAGGGGTGCTGGCGCGGCTCCTCGTGCTGCCGCTGCTGGCGGGGCTCGTCCTCCTCCTCGGCGCCCCGGCCACCGAGGCCCAGGCCGCGTCCGGTTGCTCCGGGCGCCCCGCGAAGACCGTCGCGTTCGCGACGGGCGAGCTGCGCGTCTACAAGAGCCGCGCCCATGCGTGTGCCGTCACCGTCGCGAAGAAGCCAGGCGCGCGGCGGGCGATGAGCGTCACGCTCCAGCCGCGCGGCGGACATGTGGTCAAGGACAGCGGTTCGTTCACCAAGTTGGCCGGTCCGGTGACGGTGAACGCCCTCAACCGCTGCGTCCGCGCCACCGGAGCGGTCGCCGGGAAGTCGGCCTCCACCGGCTGGATCCTGTGCTGACCGGTTGCCGGGCGCGGTGCGGGCAACAGTGCCGGCGCGGTGCGGCCAACGGTGCCGGCGCGGTGCGGGCAACGGCGTGAGGAATCGGGACACGCCCAACTGGGTCTGGCGCTCAGGGCGTTGCCCTCGCTAAGTTCACGGCGACTGTTGTGAATCAAGGGGAGGGTGCATGCGCAAGGCGCTCACAGGGGTTCTCTCGCTCGCGGTGCTCATCGGCACAGTGGGAGCGGCGGGGGCCTCGGCCGGTGCGGCCACCGCCGCGGAACCGGACACGAAGCAGAGCAGTGCCGCCGCCGTACGCGGCGGCGAAGCGCGCGACAAGGACATCAAGGACCGCATCCTGGCGATCCCGGGGATGAGCCTGATCGAGGAGAAGCCGTACGCCGGCTACCGCTACTTCGTCCTCAACTACACCCAGCCGGTCGACCACCGGCGCCCGTCCAAGGGCACGTTCCAGCAGCGCATCACCGTGCTGCACAAGGGCACCGACCGTCCCACGGTCTTCGCCACCAGCGGCTACAACGTCTCCACCAACCCCAGCCGCAGCGAGCCCACGCAGATCATCGACGGGAACCAGGTCTCCTTGGAGTACCGGTTCTTCACCCCGTCCCGCCCGGCCCCCGCCGACTGGACCAAGCTCGACATCTGGCAGGCGGCCAGTGACCAGCACCGGGTGTTCACGGCGCTCAAGAAGGTCTACGCGAAGAAGTGGCTGGCCACCGGCGGCTCGAAGGGCGGCATGACCGCCACGTACTTCGAGCGGTTCTACCCCAAGGACATGGACGGCGTCGTCGCGTACGTCGCGCCCAACGACGTGGTCGACCACGAGGACTCCGCCTACGACCGGTTCTTCCGGAACGTCGGAACCAAGGAGTGCCGCGACAAGCTCCAGGCGGTGCAGCGCGAGGCGCTGATCCGCCGGGCGCCGCTCCAGAAGAAGTTCAAGGAGTACGCCGACGCCAACGGCCTCACCTTCACCACCCTCGGCTCCCTCGACCGGGCCTACGAGGCCGCGGTCATGGACTACATCTGGGCGTTCTGGCAGTACAGCCTGCTCGCGGACTGCGCCGAGATCCCGGCCGACGCCGAGAACGCCACCGACGAGACGATCTGGGACGCCGTCGACGGGATCTCCGGCTTCTCCTTCTACTCCGACCAGGACCTGGAGACGTACACCCCGTACTACTACCAGGCGGGCACCCAGCTCGGCTCGCCGGACATCAAGCAGCCCTGGCTCGGCAACCTGAGCCGCTACGGCTACCAGCCCCCGCGCAACTTCGTACCCCGCTCCATCCCCATGAAGTTCGACCGGGGCGCGATGCGGGACGTGGACAGCTGGGTCCGGAACAACGCCCGCCAGATGCTGTACGTCTACGGGGAGAACGACCCGTGGGGTGCGGAGCCCTTCCGGCTCGGGCGCGGTGCCAAGGACAGTTACGTCTACACCGTGCCGGGCGGCAACCACGGCGCCCGGGTCTCGGGTCTGACCGACGACCAGCGGGCCAGGGCCACCGCCGCGATCCAGCGCTGGGCCGGGGTCGCACCGGCGGCCGTCCAGGCGGACCCGGCGAAGGCGAAGCCGCTGGCGACGTTCGACGCGAGGCTGGACCAGCTCAACGGTGAGGTAGAGCGCGGCGAGGGCATCCTGCGGCCGTAGCCGTAGCCGTAGCCGTAGCCGTAGCCGTAGTCGTAGGCGCGCCGCAGCTGTAGGCGTAGCCGCGCCGCAGCTGTAGGCGTAGCTGCCGTCATGAAGGGCTGTGCCCGCCGTCTCCGTACGTCACGGAGGCGGCGGGCACAGCGAGCGCTGCTGGTGCGGCCCGCGCTAGTACGACAGTCCGTGGCCCACCGGGTACAGCACCCGCGTCGGGTCGTCCGCCCGCTGGACCGGGACCGGGAGCCTGCCCCGCGGTCCGGCGCGGCCCGCGATCACCCGGGCGGCGGCGCGGAGTTCGACGTCCGTCCAGGAGTAGGACGCCAGGATCGCGGCGACCCCCCGGCCGGTGAGGTGGGCGGCGTCGTACGGGTTGCGGATCGCGACGGCGACCACCGGGACGCCGGTCGCCACGAGGGCGTCGACGAGGGTGCGCTGGGTGCTCCCCGCCGTGATGTTGTACGTCGCCACGACCACCGCGTCCCGGCCCTGCACGGCGGCGACGGCTTCGGCGATCTTTGCCTGGTCCGGGGCCGTACCGGTCGACAACGCCGTTGCGGAGAAGCCCAGTTCGCTGAAGGCGCCGGTCAGGGTGGTGGTCGGCGGGCCCGTCGTGCCGGACGGGGACGCCGGGTCGGCACCTACCACCAGCAGTCGGCGGTGGGTGCGGCGGGAGAGCGGGAGCAGGGCGCCGGGGTCGGCGAGCAGGGTCGTCGTGCGCTCGGCGATCCGGTCGGCGTCGAGGCGGTGCTCGCGGATGCCGACCGTGCGGTCGACCCCCCGGCCGCTGACGAACGGGTCGCGGAACAGACCCAGTTTCGTCTTGAGCCGCAGGATGCGCAGGATCGATTCATCAATCCGCGCCTCGCTGATCTCGCCGTCCTTGACCGCCTCCCGTACCGCGTTCCACGCGACCGACAGGTCCGGTGGGTTGAGCAACTGGTCCACGCCCGCCAGCAGCGCGAGGACCGGCACGCGGTCGTCGCCGTACTTCGTCCGTACGCCCTCCATGCCGAGCGAGTCCGTGACCACCACCCCGTCGTAGCCCAGCTCCTCGCGGAGGATGCCGGTGAGGATCGGCCGGGAGAGGGTGGCCGGGTCCTCGGACGGGTCGAGCGCCGGGACCACGATGTGCGCGGTCATGACCGAGTCGATACGGGCCCGGATCGCGGCCCGGAACGGCGGCGCGTCCAGCTCCTCCCACTCCCGGCGGGTGTGCTCGATGACGGGCAGCCCGGTGTGGCTGTCGGTGCTGGTGTCACCGTGGCCGGGGAAGTGCTTGGCGGTCGCCGCGACCCCGGCGCCCTGGTACCCCTTCACCTGCGCCGCGACCAGGTCGGCCACCGACGCCGGGTCGGAGCCGAAGGAGCGGACGCCGATGACGGGGTTGGCCGGGTTGACGTTGACGTCGGCGTCGGGCGCGTAGTTCTGGTTGATGCCGAGCGCGGCCAGTTCGGCGCCCGCGATCCAGGCCGCCCGCCGGGTGTCGGAGTGCGAGCCGCCCGCGCCGAGCGCCATCGCGCCCGGAAGCAGCGTGGCGGGTTCGCCGACCCGGCAGACGATGCCGTGTTCCTGGTCGGTGGAGATGAGCAGCGGTACGCGGGAGCGGGCGGCGAGGGCGGCTCGCTGGATGCCGTTGGAGAGACCGGCGATCTGGTGCGGGTCGCGGGTGTTGTTGGCCCAGGCGAAGTAGATGATCCCGCCGACGTGGTAGGAGGAGACCAGCTCGGCGGCGGTGCGGACCCCGATCTCCTTGAGGTTCGCGTCGATGTCGGCCTGGTCGGGGTCGGTGGCGGAGTGCCCGTACACCCGCATCACGAAGAGCTGGCCGACCTTCTCCTCCAGGCTCATCCCGGCGATGATCCGCCGCAGCCGGTGGTCGGTGGAGGCGTTCGCGGGGTGCGCGGATGCGGTGCCGGTGACGGACAGGGCGCCGGTGGCCGCGGCGGCCGTGGCGGCGGCGGTGGCGGTGAGGAGGGTGCGTCGTGAGGTGCGGTGGGGCACGTGAGCTCCTTCCCGGGGTGAAAGAAACTTCCAAGGTGATACGGATATAGGGAAAGTAACTTTCGGTCAAGGGGGCGGGAGCGGAACGGGAGCGACACGCGCGCGAAGGGGTGGGCCGTCCCGGGTGGTTGCGCCGCCGCTGTCAGACGGCCGTGAAGGCCAGGACCGTGTTGTGCCCGCCGAAGCCCAGGGAGTGGCTGAGGGCGAGGCCGACCCGCTGCCGCCGGGCCGCCGCGTGGACGATGTCGATGCCCGCCGTGGTGGCGTCGGGGGCCGTGAAGTTGGCCGTGGGCGGTACGGTCCCGCGGGCGACGGACAGCACGGTCAGGGCCGCCTCGATCGCCCCGGCCGCCCCCATGGTGTGCCCCAGGACGCCCTTGGCCGAAGTGACGGAGGGGGCGCCGGACCTGGACCCGGACCCGGACCCGGGCACGCACTTGGACCGTGTCTCGACCCCGGGCCCGGTCCCGGTGGAGGTCCCGCCCGCGTACAGCTCCCGGATCGCCGTGGCCTCCACCGCGTCGTTGAGCGCGGTGCTCGTGCCGTGCGCGTTGATGTGGTCGACCTCGTCCGGGGAGCGGCCCGCTCGGGCCAGCGCCTCCCTGGTCGCCGCCCGCAGCCCGGCGCCCCCGGGGTGCGGGGCGGTGGCGTGGTGGGCGTCGCCGGTGGCCCCGAACCCGGCGAGGAACGCCAGGGGCCGGGCCGTACGGGCGACGGCGTGGGCCGTACGTTCCAGGACGAGCACCCCGCAGCCCTCGCCCAGTACGAACCCGTCGCGGTCCCGGTCGAACGGACGCGAGGCGCCGCCGGGGTCGTCCTCCCGCCGGGACAGCGCGCCCAGCTTGGCGAACGCCGAGGCGCACAGGGGCGTGACCATGGCATCCGTACCGCCGGCCACCGCGATGTCGCACATCCCCGCCCGCAGCAGCAGAGCGGCCGTGATGATCGCCGTCGCGCCCGACGCGCAGGCCGTGGAGGTCTGCAACGAGGGCCCGGTGGCGCCGAGTTCGAGGGCGAGCTGGCCGGCCGCCATGTTCGGGAGGAAGGCGGGGAGCGTCATCGGGGAGAGCGCGCCGGGACCGGAGGCGAGCAGCTTGCGGTGCTGCGCCTCCAGGGTGCCGATCCCGCCCGCCGCCGTGCCCACCACCACCGCGACCCGCCCGGGGTCCCACCGCGCCGGGTCCAGCCCGGCCGACGCGAGGGCCTCGCGGGCGGCGGTGAGCAGGAACCGGGTGGCCGGGTCGAACCGCCAGAGCCGCCCCCGTACCCGTACCTGCTTCGGCGGTTGGTGCGGTGGCTGCGGTCGGTGTGGTGACTGTGGTTGGTGTGGTTGATGGGGTGGCTGCTGTTCGTGAGGTTGCTGCGGTTGCTGGGGCGATTCCTGCGGCTCCACCCGGCAGGCCAGGCGCACCGGCGCGCCCGCCTCCGCCAGGACGGGGTCGGTGCGCGCGGTCGACCGCCCGGCGCACACCGCCTCCCAGGTGGCCTCGGCGCCGGTACCGCCCGAGGTCACCAGGCCGATGCCGGTGACGGCGATGTCGTCGGTCACGGCGCCGCGTCCCCGGAGGCTCGGAGGGGTCCGTGCGGGTCCCCGGAGGCTCGGAGGGGTCCGTGCGGGTCCCCGGAGGCTCTGAGGGGTCTGTGCGCGTCCCCGGAGGCTCTGGGTGTCCCGTACGCGTCCCCGGAAGCTCCAGGTGTCCCGTTCGCGTCGAGAAGTCCCGCCACCGAGCGGGCCACTTCGTCCACCGTCAGTTCGGCGGTGGCCGCGGAGTCGTCGAGCGGGACGCTCCACTCCTCCTGAAGGGTGACGTAGAGCTCCACCACGGCGAGGGAGTCCAGGTCCAGTTCGCCGAGCGTGGCGTCCGGGCGTATCTGCTCCGGGGCGACCTCGAACTTGTCGCCGAGCAGGGTCACGAGATGGGTGTAGACGCGTTCCACTGAGGTCTCCTCACAGGGGCGGAATGGGGGCGAAGGGGCGGGAGGGGAGGGCGGCCGTACGGGAGGCGGGGGCGGCGTCCGGCGGCTCGGCCAGAGGTTTGACGCCCGGCCAGGTCAGGGCGGTGGACGCCCAGGTGAATCCGCCGCCGAAGGCGGTGAGCAGGGTGCGTTCGCCGGGTACCACCGCCCGGTGCACGGACGGGTCGGCCAGGACCAGGGGGACCGAGGCGGCGGCGGTGTTGCCCAGCTCGCGGATGTTGCCGTACCGGTGCGCGGGCGCGATCCCCAGCCGGTCGCCGACGGAGTCGAGGATCCGCTGGTTGGCCTGGTGGCCGATGAACGCCCGTACGGAGTCGGCCGGCCATCCCGCCCGCCGCAGCACGGCGTCGGAGGACCAGGTCATGCGGCGTACGGCGTGGGCGTAGACGGCACGGCCCTCCATGTGGAAGTAGTGCGCGTCCGGGGCGGGCGGCGGCAGGTGGCGGGGGTGGCGGGCCCCGCCGCCCGGGACCGTGATCGCGGCCCGCCCACCGCCGTCCGCGCCGAGGTCCGTGGCGACGACGGCCCCGGGCTCGTCCCGTACGCCGGGGCGCAGGAGTACGGCCCCGGCCCCGTCGCCGAAGATCGGGGCGGTGCCCCGGTCGGCGGGGTCGACGATGGAGGTGTACGTCTCCGCCGCGATCACCAGGGGCGCGGTGCACGCACCGCCGCGCACCAGACCGGTCGCCACGGCCAGCGCGTACAGGAACCCCGAGCACACCGCCGACACGTCGAACGCGGCGACCGTCCCGAGGCCGAGCCGGTGGGCGACCTCCGGGGCGGTCGCCGGGCAGGGGTGGTCGGGGGTGGAGGTGGCCAGCAGCACCAGATCCGGGCGGGCGCCCCCGGCGGAGGCGAGCGCCGCCCGGCCCGCCCCGACCGCCAGGTCACCGGTGCTCGTACCGGGGGAGGCGTGGCGGCGGCGCTCGATCCCGGTACGGTCCCGGATCCACCCGGCGTCGGTCGACAGGGCACCGCGCGCGATGACGGCGTCGTTGTCGACCACGCGGGGCGGCAGACAGGAGCCGATGCCGGTGATGACGGCGGTGGAGTCGTCGGTCCGCACGGTCAGGCCGCGGCGAAGGGGGAGGGCGGTTTGGGGTGCCCGGCCAGCCCGCCGTCCGGCACGGCCAGCCCTCCGTCGACGACCAGCGCGTGGCCGGTGACGAACGACGCGGCGGGCGAGGCGAGGAAGAGCGTCGCCCCGACCACCTCGTCCACCGTGGCCCAACGACCCATCGGCACATGGCTGGTGATCCACTCCGAGAGGGCGTCGGCCTCGCTGGCGAACGCGGTCATGTCCGTACGCGTCCACCCCGGACAGAGCGCGTTGACCCGGATGCCCTGCCGGGCCCAGCCGACCGCCAGGCTCCGCGCTAGCGACAACTGGGCCGCCTTCGTGGCCGCGTACGCCTCCATCGTCGGGGTGCCGACGATCCCGGCGATCGACGACATCAGCACCAGACTGGCCCGCTCCGACTCCAGCAGATACGGGTGGGAGGCCCGGCAGACGGCGGCCGTGGCGTTGAGGTTGATGGAGATGACGGTCTCCCAGTCCCGCTGCTCGGCGTGCTGGAGCGGTACCAGCAGCGGACTGCCGTCCTCGGCGGTGGGCAGGGTGCCCGCGTTGTGCACGACGACGTCGAGCCCGCCGAGCGCGGCGGCGGCCCGGTCGACCAGCGCCGCCGCCACCCCCGGCTCGGCGAGGTCCCCGTCGAGCGCCACGGCCTTACGGCCCCGCTCCTCCACCGCCCGTACGGTGGCATCGAGCGCGGGCAGGGTCCGGGCGGTCACGACCAGGTCGCACCCGGCGTCGGCGAGGCCTTCGGCGACGGCCCGGCCGATGCCCCGGGAGGCACCGGTCACCAGGGCGCGGGCACCGTCCAGGCGGAAGAGGTCCAGAGCGTTCATGGCAGGTTCCTTTCTGACGTGTCGGTCGTGGGTGGGCCGGACTTCGGGACGGGCGGTGCGGGCGGGACGGGTGGTACGGGCGGTGCGGGCATCAGCGCGCGGCCCCCGCTCCAGGTGAGGAGCGCGCTGCCCCAGGTCATGCCGGCGCCGAACACGGTCAGCAGCACGCGGTCCCCGGGGCGCAGCCCGTGGCGGGCAGCGGCGGCGGCGAGCGCGTAGGCGGCGCTGGCGGCCCCGATGTTGCCGACCTCGTCACCGACGACGACCAGGCGCTCCGGCGGGATGCCCAGCTCGCCGCCGAGCCGCCGCAGCAGTACGGGGTTGGGCTGGTGGCAGACGAAGCACGCGATGTCCTTCACTTCGAGCCCGGCGCGGCCCAGGGCCTCGGTGATCAGCCGGGGCAGCACATCGACGATGAACCGGCTCACCCCCCGCCCGTCCATGCGGATGCGGTGGCTCCCGGCGGCGAGCGTGGCCGGGGCGGCGGGCAGCCGGCTGCCGCCACCGGGGATCAGGACGAGTCCGGCCTGCGTACCGTCGGAGCCGAGCCGGAAGTCCGCGAACCCGTACGGGCCGTCCACCGGCCCCAGCACCGCGGCCGCCGCCCCGTCGGCGAAGAGGACCGAGGTGCCCCGGTCGGCGGGGTCCAGGAACTTGGAGTACGCCTCCACGCCGACCACCACCGCGTACCCGTCCTGTTCGGCGCCGCGCAGCCAGTCGTACGCCACCTTGGCCGCGAACAGCCAGCCGGAGCAGGCCGCGCCGACGTCCAGCGCGACGGCCCGGTGGGCGCCCACGAGGGCCTGGACGCGGCACGCGGTGGAGGGGCCCAGCTCGTCGGGGGTGGAGGTCGCGCAGACCAGCAGGCCGACGTCCGCGAGGTCGATCCCCGCGGCCTCGATCGCCGACCGGACCGCGTGGGCCGCCAGGTCGGAGGCCGCCTCGTCGGGTCCGGCGACATGACGGGTCAGGACGCCGGTACGCTCCCCGATCCACTGCGCGGTCACCCCGGTGTCGCGCGCCACCTCCTCGTTGGTGCGGGTGCCGGGCGGGAGGTGGGTGCCCATGCCGAGGACGCCCACGGAGCGCGTGCCGGTCGTCCGCCGGTCCCGCTCGCCGGTCACGAGGTGCCCCCGCGCGTCCAGGTGAGCGTGGCGGCCAGGGCGGTGCCGGCATCGGAGGCGGCCGGTGGGGCGGGGGCGGTGCCGATGTCACCGTAGTCGTCGAACACCTCGATCAGCAGCGGCAGTTGTTCCATCACCGCGTCGCACAGCCGGTCGGTGACCCCGGACAGCGCCTCCGCCTCCGCCGGGTCCAGCGTCCCGAGGGTGAGCAGCGAACCGGACCAGCGGCGGGCGGAGAGGACACCGTGCAGCGCGGCCAGGGGAGTCAGGGCCCGTACGAGGTCGTGGTCGCGGATGCGCCCCAGTACGCGGGTGACGTCGTCGGCCATCAGCAGGGCCGCCCGCGCCTCGCCCAGCAGCCCGGCCCGCTCCAGCAACGGGTTCCACCGCTCGAAGGGGTCCAGGGACGCGTCCGCCCCGCCGCGCCGCCGCAACTCCCGTACGAGATCGTCCTGATGGCGGCGCAGGAGGGCGGGCCACCAGTGGGGTGAGCCGGCATCCGGTGCCTGTTGCTCCTCCTGCGGCGGGCGGGGCTCCGGCTCCTGCTCGACGAGGGAGCGGCCTATGTCGTAGAAGATCAGCTGGCTGTCCCCGCCCGCCGTGTCGAAGGCGTGGTGGAAGCCCTGATAGGCGGCGAGGCGGTTCACGCTCAGGTGGCCGGAGAAGCCGCACCGGTGCTGGCACTCGGCGGTGAGACGGGCGGCGGTCCGGACGGTGACGGCCTTGTAGGCGGCGAGCGGCCGGCTGACGGCCGCCCACGGCGTGAACCCCATCGCCTCCCTGCCCGTCGCCTCCTTGCCCGTCGCCTCCTCGCCCATCGCCTCCTTGCCGTCCCGTCCGGGCGGGGCGGCCGGCCAGCCCCCGGCCCGTACGGCCAAGGCCCCGTCGGCGGCGCAGGTCAGGGCGAACGCGTCGGCGAGGGCGCCGAGGACCACGGTCTGCTGGCTGCGGTACGAGAGCAGCGGTGCCCCGGGGGCCAGCCGGCTTTGGGTAGGCCGCCGCCGGGCGTAGTCGACGGCCTGTACGGCGGTGCGGCGGGAGGTGGCGGCGGCGACCGCAGGCATCGCCGCCCAGAGCCCCTGCCCCACCCGCAGGGTGCGCTGGAGGCGCTGCTCCGGGGACCCGGCGGGATCGTGGAACGCCGTACCGTCGCGGCCGATCCGGGCCCCGTCGGAGAGCCAGTGCGCGGCCTCCACCCGGACGCGGTGGAACCGTACCTGCACGTAGTCGAGCGGCAGGGCGTCCAGGGCGATCGGCGACGACAACTCGACGCCGGGGAGCGGGCCTTGCTCGTCGGTGAGGCCGACCATGAACGCGAAGACCCCGCGGTCGGCGCCCTGGACGAAGAGCCGGGCCAGGACCACGCCCGTCTGCTCCACCCCCCACGTACCGGCGCTCCCGAACTTGGCGGCCCCCGGCTCCGGCGTGTGCAGCACGAACGAGCCGTCGGCCGGGTCGAAGTCGGCGCGGGTCCCGGTGGCGAGGTGGCTGTTGGCCTGGCCTGCCTCGGTGATCAGGTAGACGCCCTTGGCCCGGCCTTCCCGCAGCGCCGACAGCCGGGGTTCCAAAGTCCCGGGGGCGTCGGAGAGTTCGGTGAGGGAGCCCAGACAGAGCAGGTGGTGGACCAGCCCCGCCAGACAGAGGGACGGGTCGGCGACGGCGGCACAGGCGTGGACGGCGGCGAGCCGGGCCGGGTCGTCGAGAAGCCCGGCCCCGGGCGGCAGCGCCTCGGCCAGCGCACGCAGCCGGCGCAGCAGGAGTGCGCCTCGGCCGGGGCCGTACACCGGTCCGGGGTCGTCGGCGAGCGCCTTGCGCAGGGTGGTCAGGGCGGACAGGGCGGAGGGGTCGCAGGGGCCGTGGAGGAGGCGGCGTATCTCGTCGTGGGCGCTTTCAGGGAGGGAGGAGGAGAGGAGCGTCATGTGTTCTCCGGTCGGAATCGGGAGCGGAAGCGGAACCGAGAGCGGAAGAGGAACCGGGATCGGGAGGGGAACCGGGATCGGGAGGGGAATCGGGATCGGGAGAGGGATGGAGATGGAGATGGAGATGGGGAGGGGGAGGGGAATCGGAAGGGTGGTCGGAAAGGGAATCGGCAGGCGGGCAGCGTCACCACGGGAAGCCGGGCTCCGTGAGCGGGGCGCGTACCGGAGGCGCCGGATCGAGGGCGGCGGCGAGAACGCCGCGGGCGCTGGACGCCAGGGCGCCGCCCGTACCGGCCTCGAAGAGGACGCCGGGCCGGTACGCCATCACCTGGCGGAATACGGGTGGCACGGCGGCCGGCCGCACCAGGCAGTCGGCCAGACGCGCGGCCAGGTCGTCGGTGGGCCCATAGCGGCGGCCCGCCACGGCCGAGTGGACCGGGAACCGGGCGCCGGAGCGCGGGTAGGCCCGTACGGCGGCGGCGAACTCCTCGGCCGCGCGGCCCAGGGCGGGGTGGTGGGAGGAGAACGGCAGCCGCAGCCGCACCGTCGCCACCTGCCGGTCCATGGCCGCCTTCTCGACCAGGCCCAGCGCCGCCACCGGCCCGGCGACGACCACCGACCGCTCGTCGTTGACCACGGCCACCACGGCTTCCACCGCTCCTGCCTCCTCCAGCAGGTCGTGCGCCGACCGTTCGGAGCAGGTGAGCGCGGTCAGCCCGCCGGGGCAGGAGGCGAGGACGACGGCGAGATCGTGTGCCGCGCGTGCGCCGTCGCCCACGCCGAACACTCCGGCGGCCGTGAGTGCGGCGATCTCACCGAAGCTCACCCCGACGGCCGCCGTGGGCGTCCCGTACGCCTCGTTCAGCGCCCGGTGCACGGCCATCGACGCGCCGAACAGGGCGAGTTGGGCCGTCCCCGTGGCCGCGAGCGCCAGGTCGCGCCCGCTGGGCGGCTTCGGCCCCAGCAGCCACGGGCCGAGCTGCGACAGCCCGCGTTCGGCCGCCACGGCGTCGACCTCCTCGAAGACCTCCCGGACGGCTGTGCGCAGGCCGGGCGTGGCGCGGGCCGCGTGGACCAGGGAGCTGACGGAGAAGTCGCCCTGGCCCGGGAAGAGATGGACGGGCCGCTGCCAGCGGGCTGGGCGGGCTGAGGGGGAGGGTGCGGGTGTGTCGGGGAAGGGGGCAGGACCGGTAGGCATGGTGTTCCTCCGTCGGCTCGGGAGGGGGGCTTGTTTCGGCGCGACCACGACAGTGGGGGGAGCGCACGGGCGCAGGTCATGTGGGTGACGCGCTACGCAATGCGCACTGTGTGGGGCCAGGGGAGGACCTTCACGCTGAGTCTGTGTGAGAGGAGGGGCCCGTACCGCCGTGGGCGGGTTCCAGACACGTTGAACACGCAGGAGTGTTGAACGCCGCCGCTCACGGGCGGGGAAGGGGAGGCGAGGGTGGACCAACGGGACGCAGGGTGGGGCAGAGGAAGCGGAGAAGGCGGAGAAGGCGGAGAAGACAGAGGAAGCGGAGGAGGAAGAGGAACCGAAAGAGACGGAGCCAGCAGAGCCAGCAGAAGGAGCAGACGAAGAGGCGCGGAGGAGGCCCGGTGAGGGGCGGACGCGCACGTCGTACGCCGAACCAGGCCCTGCGCCTCCTCCTGGCCGAGGCCGGGTGGAGCGGCGCCCGGCTGGCCCGTGAGGTCAACGCGCTCGGCGCCGCGCAGGGGACGGCCCTGCACTACGACCGCACGGCGGTGGCGCACTGGCTGGCCGGCAGCCGCCCCCGGCGGCCCGTGCCCTCCCTGGTCGCGGAGGCCCTCTCCCGGCGTCTGGGCCGCCCGGTGCGGGAACAGGACACCGGGCTGGGGCCCACCGGCGGCGCGGCCGACGGTCTCGGGGCGCCGGCCGGTGAACGGGGTGCGGTGGAGAGCCTCGACGAGGTGCTGCGTACCACCGGCCGGCGCAGGGTCGCCCTCGCCGGCGCCTACTCACTGGCCGCGCTGGCCATCCCGTACGGGTCGCTCGCCGCACCGTACGGGCCACCGGCGATACGGCGCGGCCCACCGGAGTCCAAGGGGAACTCGCAGGCCCCGCAGGCCTCACCCGCCCCAGCCGCCCTGCCCGCCCCACCCTTTCCGGAGGGACGCGTCGGCATGGCCCATGTGGCCTCCGCGCACGAACTGCTCGCCCTCTTCTCCCGGGGAGACGCGGTTCTCGGCGCCGGACCGGTGTACGAGCCCCTGCGGCAGTACCTGGCCGCCACGGTCCTCCCCTGGCTGCGGCGCGAGATGAAACCCGCCGTCCGGCGCGAACTGCTCACGGTCGCCTCCCGGCTCACCTATCTCTGCGCCTTCACCCACTTCGACATGAACCGGCACGCCGCGGCCCAGCGCCTCTACCTCACGAGCATCGACCTCGCCCGCGAGGCGGGGGACCGGATCGGATGCGGGCTCGCCCTGCGCGGGCTGAGCGTCCAGGCCCACGCGCTGCGGCACTTCGCCGAGGCGCAGCACCTCGCGGAACAGGCCGCGGAAACGGCCCTGCGCCACGCGCCGCCCCACCAGCAGGCCTTCTTCCACGGCCAGTTGGCGGTTGCTCTGGCCGGCCGGGGCGATGCCCGGCACGCCCGCCACCTCGCGGCGGCCGACCGCTGCCTGGAGCGGTCGGCGAGCGGGGACACGCCTGTGGGTGCTTTCCACGCCGGCTCTCTCGCCCTCCAGGGCGCGGCCGTCGCCGCGAGCGGGGGCGACCGGCACGCCGCCGTCCGGGCGCTGGACCTCTCCCTGCGCCACCGCCCCGCCGACGAGCGCCGCTCCCGCGCCCTCTCCCTCGCGGAACTCGCGGAGACCCAACTGGCCATCGGCCACCTGGAACAGGCGTGCCGCACCTGGCACACGTTCCTCGACGTCTACCCGAGCGTCGACAGCGCCCGCGCGGACGACCGGATGCGCCTGCTGATCGCCAAGGCCCGCCCGCACAGCGGGAATCCGGTGGTGGCCGCGCTGCTCGGCCGCGTACGCGAAGTGCAGAGGAGGCGGCCCACGTCACGGAGGTCCGGCACCTGAGCCGCCGAGGTGTTGGGCCAGAGGAGTGAGGGCGGGCCACTACCGGAAGAACCGCACCTGCCGACCGGTTGTAAGGCCTGCCCCGACGATCTCCCGTCTCCCCTCTCACCTCTCCCGGCTCTTCTGCCGGGACCCACCGGCAGGTACGAATGAACCGCAGCAAGCGCTCCGATGTCTTCCTCTCCACCTCCCTCCCTGTCGCGCCCGGCGCGCTCGCGGTCGCCACGGCGTGGTGGCACCCCCTGCGCGGCCCGATGGACTGCCCCGCCCACCCGCTGCTCACCGCGCACGCCCGGCAGGCCGGGTTCGCCGTCGACGCCCGCCCGTGGGAGGAGGCGGCCGTGAACGGCGACGACCGGGGCCCGGCGGGGACGACCGTCGTCGCGGTCTCCTACGAGCGGCCGGAGGGCGGACACCGCGGCATCGCGCTCGCGGCCCGCAGCGAGGACAGCGCGGCGGTCGCCTTCGCGCACCGGCAGATCGCGTCCTGGCAGGCGGTGTTACGGACCCGGCGGGTGCTGTACGTGAACGAGGAGACGGCCCCACCCGCCCACCCGACGCCCACCACCTCAGTGCTGCCCACCCCCGGACCGCACACCCCAGGCCTGCCCAACCCAGGCCTGCACACCCCGGAACCGCACACCTCAGGCCTGCACACTCCCGCACCGCACACCCCCGCACCGCACGCCCCCGCCCCGCCCCAGGCGCGGGGCGGCGCGGTCGGGGCCTGGTTGCCCTGCGGGTGCCCCGCCGCCTCCGCGTGCCCGGCCGCCGCCTCGGCCGAACGCTCGCTGCACCGGTCCGTGGCCCGGGGGGACGAGGTGGTGGTCGTCGGCGCACCGGCGGCCGGGACCGGCGGAGGCTGGCCGAGCCGGGCGCCCGCCGGAACCGTGAAACGGGCGGCGACCGAGGCGCAGGCCGAGACACTCACGGTCAAGGACCCGGAACGCCTCGCCTTCGTGATCGCCCCCGGTGCCGTGGTGTCCAGGTCGTCCGGCATCCTGCGGGTGCTCCGCCGCCGCTTCCCGCGCCTGCGCGGCCAACACCCCTGGGAGTGGTGCTACACGACGGACGACCTGGACACGGCAGTCGGCTCCGTCCTCGGCCAGTCCGACGCGCTCCTGGTCACCGGCGGCGGCGACAGCCCGCTGGTACGCACCGCACTGGCTCGGGCCGCCCGGTCCGGCATCCGGACCCGCGAGGTCACGAGCCTGGACCGGCTCCGCCCCGAGGACATCGACGGCGCGACGATCACCGTCCTGCACACGGCGACGCCGGAGCAGGAGGACAGCCGGAGCCTCCCTAGCTGTCCGGAGGGCACCCGGAGCGCCCCCGGCCGACGGGAAGGCGGCGGCGGCAGCATCCGGGACGTGCCCCGGATCCTGGACGGCCTGGGCCCCACCGGCCACATCCACCGCACGGTCCGCTCGACGGCCCTGCCCTCCCCTTTCGGCCTCGCCTCCCTCGCCCCCCTCGCCCCCTCCTCACACACGCACCCGCATGAGGCGACACCGTCCCCAACACGCTGACTCCACCACCGCCCTGACTCCACTTCACTGACCGGCAGCCCTCGCACGTGCGGGTAACGCAAGGAGGCGCACCCGGATGACCGGGTGCGCCTCCTTCGGATCGGTGATTCCGCTGGACCCGCGATCGAGCCAGACCTTATTCTTCCGTCCCGCTATCCTCTATTCACCATTCACCATTCACCATTCACCATTCTTCATTCTTTCGAGAATTCCAGAGTGGAACGGGCGTCCGGATCTCCCGTGAAGAAGTAGAGCTTGGCCTGACTCTTCTCTGCGGCGATGCTGATGATCCAGTAGGACTCGGCGGGGGGAGTGGCCTCCCGTCCCTCCGCTGCCGGATCGTTCGTCCGGGAGGGAGTCTTCCCGGATTTCACATCGAGTCTCACGGTCTGGCCGTCACTCGCCAGGCGTGGGCCTCGGTATTCGCCCGATCCGAGCAGTTTCCAGGTGCCCTTCCCCGACATGCGCCAGTTCTCGTCGAATGACCAGTCCTGGCCGTCAAGGTTCATGACGGTCGCCGTACCACCGTCATCCAGCCGCACCCGGCTTCCTTCCCAACCCTGCCAGGTACCGACGAGATCCTTTTCGAGGACAGGCACCGACTCGGGCACCGGATCGTATCGACGGTCCGCCGCACACGAAGTCCCACCGAGAAATACCGCCAAGGTGAGAACCAGGGCACCCCAAGGGCGTCCGGGCAGGCGTCGGGGACGCCGGTCGGGAATCAAGGCCTCACCTCTTGACATGCATCATGGTGATGTTCTCGCTCCACTGAACGGTCATCGATGTCGGTTGCTGGCCTTGCGGGAACGTGCCGCGTATGGCATTGGAGACCTGGGTCAGCCCGGCGTCGGACTTCCCTTCCTTCCCGTAACCGGCCGGAGATGCGGAGCGAGTGAAGGATTCGACCGTCATCTCATTGGTCAGCTTGAAGTTCACGACCCCTCTGCCGCTGGCCGCGTCATGACTCGCGATGGAGGCCTCCAGGGTATAAGACCCCAGTACGGCGGTCGAGGCGGCTCCGTCCGCCGACTTGCTCCCCAGGATCGACATCATCAGGTTCGCCCCGTCGATCACGGCGAGATCCTTCATCTCCAGTCCGAGATCCTGGGCGCCGAAGCGCGTCTGGTAGCCGAGACCTCCGTAAGTCTCACCCACCTTGCACTCCTTGCACTGCGAGATCAGTCTCTTCACCTTCGAGATCCAGAGCTGCTGGCGCACCTGCTCGGTGAACCGGTCGTCCTGGCCGAAGTCCCACTTCACGGGGTTGGCGCCGATGGCCCAGAGAGCGAAGATCTGAGCGGCATCGGGGTTCATCGGATTCAGTTTCGCCACGGGAAGCCCGGAGCGGTACGCCGCGGTCGCGCGGGGCGCCACCTGTTGCGACTTCTGCCACTTCTTCCGGTTCTGCCCGTGCAGCCGCTGGGTCTCCATGTTGCGGGCGACGATCTTCTTGTAGTCCTTGCCCTGCTTCACGGGCTTCGTTCCGCCCTTGCACACGTACATGCCGTTGACGCATTCCTCGAATGCTTCGCCACTCGGGTCGGCGAATCTCAGCGGATTGTTGTTGCCGTAGGAGTAGCCGTGCATCTGCTGGGAGTCCGTGAGGTCCATGAGCGGGTCGACGGAGATGAAGCGACCCAGTTCCGGATCGTATTCACGGGCGCCGAGGTGGGTGAGGCCGGTGGATTCGGTGTCGTCGGTGCCGCCGACGAAGCCCTTGGTGCCGGGCCATGACGTCGGTGTGGTGCCGCGTGTCCCGCCGAAGGGGAGGGCTCGGCGCTGGGCGATGGCGAGGGTGTCGGCCTGGACGGCGAGCTGGCCGGTGCCCTGGTGGTCGGCGATGGTGAAGCTGAAGGTGCCGTCGTCGCTGAGGACGGCGGTGTGGCCGCCGCCGAGGTCGACGTACCGGGTCGCCTTCGCCTTGTCGGCTCCGGCCGCGACGGTGACCTCGGTGTGGCCGAGGTAGAGCGTCGTCTCCGTGGGCGTGCGGCCGATGAGCCGGTTGCCGGAGGTGTCGTAGAGGTAGCTGGTGGTCCTGCCGTCCTCGGTGACCGTGGCGAGGTGGCCCTCGGCGTCCCAGGTCAGGTCCTGGCCCGGACGTTCGGTGGTGTTCCCGACCTCGTCGTAGTCGAAGGCCTCGGTGACGCTGCCCGTGGGGCCGGTCGTGGTGCGCGAGGTGAGGCTGTGGGCTTGCGGCGATCCCGGGGCCGGGTAGGTGTAGGCGCGCTTCTCGTCCTTGGACGCGTCACCCGTCACGTCGTGCCGGGTCTCGGAGGTGCGGTTGCCGGTCTTGTCGTAGCTGTAGGAGTGCCAGTACGGGGCCGGTCCGCCGACCCCGCCGGCCGCGGGGGCCGATGCGCAGGCCGTGGTGGGCTGGGTCCACGCCTTGGTGAGCCGGCCGAGGAAGTCGTAGGTGAAGCACTGGTTGTCCGTGCCGGTCCGCGAGACGTCGGCGACGGAGCGGATGTTGCCCGCCTCGTCGTACCGGTAGGTGGCGTGCCGGTCGACGCCGGGCTGCTCCTCGCGGTCCACCCGTGAGGTGGCCAGTCTCTGCGTGCCCCACTCGTAGACGTTGGTGACCTGGGTCTTCCTGCCGCCACCGGTCAGGCCCATGGTGTGCTGGAGGGGCTTGCCGGTGTAGCTGTAGGCGGTGCTGGACGTCATGCCCTGCCCGTACACCGAGACCGGTCGGAGCGTCTCGGCCTCGTAGGCCTGGACGAACGAGCCGCCCGGCAGCGATCCCGCCGCGGAGTAGCTGCCCCCGCCGGACAGTCCGGACGGGAAGTACGAGTTACCGGTCTGGTACGTGCCCGCGAGCTTGCCCTCGGCCTCCGGGATGACCACGGACGTCCTGAGCGGGCGGTAGAGCGTGTCGTAAGCGGTCACCTTGGACGTGTACGCGTGCCCGCCGACGTAGCGGATGGACTCGGCGAGTTGGCCCTTGGCCCCGCTGACCGTGTCGTAGACCTGCTCGGTGCGCAGGGTTCCGGTGGCCGAGCCCTCGCGGACCTGGGTCTGCCGGCCGAGCCCGTCGTAGACGTAGGCGAGCCCGGGTACGTCGGTCCGGGAGCCCTTGCTGAAGATCAGCTGGTTCCGGTCGTCGTACGTGTGGTCCGTGGTGCCCTTGTCCGGGTCCGTGGTGCTGGTCTGGCGGCCGAGCTGGTCGTAGGAGTAGGTCCAGTCGTTGCCTGCGGGGTCCGTGACCTTGAGCAGCTCCCCGCGGGGTGTGTACCGGTAGGAGATGGTGTCGTACGTCGCGTCCGGCGCGCGGGTGTGGTGCTGGCGCAGTTCGGTCATCTGGCCGCGGGCGTCGGTGACGGTCGTGGTCGTTGTGCCGCCCACGGGCGGGATCACGGTGGTGCGGTCGCCGCCGTAGATGTTCCTGGTGGTGTTCAGGACGGTACCGCCGTCACCGTTGCCGGCGATCTGGCGGGTTTCGACCGGCCGGTTCAGGCCGTCGTACGTCGTGTGGGTCTGGGTCTCGACGGACAGGGCGTCAACGGGTTTGAACAGCTTCGCGGAGGGCTTGCCCGTCACGTAGTAGGGCGCGAACGTCCTCGCCTCCAGGCCACGTTCGTCGTAGAAGACGTCGTCGACCAGGGTGCCGCCCCCGGGCCCGGGGCTCTGGGTCTGACGACCGCGGAGGAACCCGTCGTACAACGCGTACGACGTGATCTGGCCGCCGGAGTTGTTGAGCGTCCTCGTGGCCACCGACACCGGTGCGTTCTCGGCGATGGTGTAGTCGAACTGCCGGCTCGGCGTCTGGCTGGTCCGCCGGTCCGCCAGCCACACCTTCGCGGTGCGGCCCAGGGCGTCGTACGTGAAGTCGGTGACGTTGCCGTTGGTGTCGGTCTGCTTCGTCGGCACACCACGGCGTGGGTCGATGAGCGTCGTGGCGGTCTGGGCACTGGCGGCGTCCCCGGTCCTTGCCTGGGGAGTCGTGACCTTGACCTGGGTCGCGAAGCCTGTGGCCGGGGTGTGGACCGTGGTGTTCGTGCGGCCGTCGGTCCGTGCGGTGCGTATGGGTGCGGCGCTGCCGGTGACCGTGACGTCGGCCGTGAGGTCGGTGGTGGTCAGCGGCCGGCCGTACGTGTCGTAGGTGGCGCTCGACTCCAGGTAGGTGGCCTTGGAGCCGTCGTGGCTCTTCAGGGTGGCGGTGGCGGTGACGTCGCCCTTGGTCGGCGCCGCACCGTAAGCACCGCCGTCGAAGGCGGAACGGGTGTCGCTCAGGACGTCCTTGGAGCGGTCCACCGTGGCGGCGCAGGCCTTGGTGACGGTCTCCACGCGGGAGGGCAGGGTGATGATGCCGGTGGTGTTGGCCGGGTACGTCGTACGGGTGCACTGGTCGTCGGCCGACGTGCTGTCGTCACCGAAGTCATCGGCCTCGATCACCCGGCCGGCGACGGTGTCGTGCTTGAGGGCGGTCGACGTGGTGCGCCATGCGCTGCCCGCGCCGTTGTCGAGGGAGACCCAGCTCTTCGTGCTGGAGGTGCCGGTGAGGTTGGCGGTGACGGTTCCCCAGTCCCGGACCTTCTTCGCCGTCTCGTGGTGCCAGGGGCGGCTGACCGACTTGCCGACGGTCTTCCCGCCGGGCTTGTCGAAGGTGACGGTTCTGTATTCGAAGCCGGCCGCGGCCTCATGGTCGGTGATCGCGCTGCCCTCACCGGCCGGGAGTGCGATGGAGACACTCTTGGTGCCGCCGGTCTTGTTCTTGCGGTCGCCGTGCATGCCGCGCAGGAAGTAGGAGTCCTGCTGGGTCTTCATGGCGGT